>JBDTLZ010000170.1:0-3138 GCA_039934515.1 Ginsengibacter sp. | reverse complement strand
AAAATGACGGTGAGCGAAAATATTACCGGTTTTTAAAACCGGCAAACAACGAATTTCCTTACCAGTTAGAACTTTTCTCCCGGATCCCGGATTTGTTGGATGTGAATGAGGGTGCGCACCTCACTCACATTCCTGTTGATGCTGACCTTTCCAGTCTTTCCGCGATATTGATGAACAAGGAATATTATGATTTTACACTGGCTCATTGCACACTGGACGATAGCTTACAAAGTGCCAATATGGAAGCATTGGTCTGCCTGAAGGCGAAAGCATTTCTGGATATGAATGAGCGGAAATCAAAAAGCGATACAGTAGAAGAAAAACAGATCAAAAAACATAAGGGAGATATATTCCGGTTGAGTGCTACGATCGCTGCTAATGTAGCTTTTGAATTACCGGAATCCATTCAGAAAGACATGCAGGTATTTGTAGAAATTATAAAGAATGACTTACCTGGCAAATCTATATTTAAGGAAATGGGGTTAGGAAATATTAATCCTGAAATAATATTACAGCAATTTGTAAAGAGTTTCCAGCTATAGTATAAATCCCGGTAAATATTAAGCTACAATCTGGATTTAATCTACCCGCTTACTAACCATGTTCCAGAAAAATAAGGATTGAAACAATCTTAATAATATAAATACCATAATTACAATAAAACTTACTAGCCATGTTCCAGAAAAATAAGGATTGAAACAAAGGATCATATCAAGGATATCAAAATAGCTTTCACTTACTAACCATGTTCCAGAAAAATATGCAGTGACATTGTTATTTGCGCTTTTACATCTAACAGGAGCTGGCAACCGGTCTCTGGTCTTTTTAGTGTGCATGAATCTTTTCCACCCCAACGAAATTTTAAATATGATTAAAATAGGTATCCCTATAGCCGGTTAGATACCTGTTTTTAAAAAGAAACGCAATAGTTTTTAAAAATATATATCTTCGTGTACGTACACTAAGTTTAGGTTAGTTTAAGGACAGCCCTTTTTATGATTGAGTTTCCCTTTTTTGGTTAATAACGGCGGCGAAAGTGATAATGGAAAGTTATCTAAATGCGATAATCAATTAACAGTTCAATTATTAGAGATAAAATATACCTGTAAAGATGGGTCAACCCCATATAAATTAAAGAAGATAAATTTTAAACAATAAAAAACCTGTTGAGTGTTATGGATTCATCTAATTCTAACTTAAATGCTGATATGATTTCTTTAAGTAGCAGGAATATTGGCGACAGAACTGATCATGTAACAACGACTGGAGTAAACAGAGGCCTTATAGCAACAACCTACAACTCAGGTTTTCCTTTGTCACACGATACATATAATGGAATGTGTGCTGCTAGTGATGGTAAAATATATTATGTGCTTTGCAGTGAAAGTATTTCTGAAGGAGGGAAAATGTATGTATTTACCCCGGCCACGAATGAAGTTATTTTTTGCGGCGACCTTACTGAAATTTGCGGTGAAAAAGGATTAAATACTATTCCCCAGGGTAAAAGTCATGTAACATTTGTAGAAGTTGATAAAAGATTATTTTTTGCTACCCATATAGGCTATTATTCTCACGTAGACGGCATGGATAAAATGGGCATACCACTTGAAGGGTATAAAGAATATCCGGGTGGCCATTTAGTGTGTTATGATATGGTTACAAAGGAATTTAGAGATTTGTGCACAGCACCGCAGAAGGAAGGGGTACTTACCATGAACATGGATACACAGCGTAATGTGATGTATGGCATCACCTGGCCAAAAGGATATTTTTTCAAATATGATTTGGGGAAAAACGAAATGAAAAATTTTGGGCTTGTTTCCTTTGATGGTGAGAATGGCACGGGGGAAAATTTTAGAGCCTTATGCCGTTCCATTGCAATTAATCCCGGCGATGGCTCCGTTTACTTTAGTACTTCAGAAGGCAAAATATTTCGCTGCAGGGAGGGGTCTGATCGACTCGAGGTAATTAATGATGATGATTTGCAAAAAGATTATTTCGGTAGTTATGACCCTTCTTCTCCCGGTCACATGGGATATAACTGGCGGCAGGTATTCTGGTATTCACCCCACCAGTGCTTTTATGGTGTGCATGGGAATTCCGGGTATCTTTTTAAGTTTAACATCCGCGACAATAAAATTGAAGTCATTGAAAGACTTACTTCTATACCATCCCAAAGGAGTGGTATGTATGACCAGTTCACGTATGGTTATCTTGGTTTTGCCATAGGCCCCGATCAGAGGACTATTTATTATCTTACCGGGGCTCCGATGTATAAAAATGGCAGGAGGGTTGGAGGGAAGTTGAATTCAGCTAAGGGAGAGGCGAAGGGGCTTGAGCATTTGCACCTTGTAACTTATGATTTAGCTGATCAGAAATATCATGACTACGGTCCGATCCTTTTTGCTAATGGAGAAAGTCCCTTGTATGTAAATTCCATCGCGGTGGGTTTGGATGGAAAAATTTACTTTATGGGGCGCATTACTGAAAATGAAAGTACACGAACAGACTTGATTAGCATACCCAATCCGGTGTTTTCGGAAGTATAAGATCAATTTTATAAATTAAGTTCATGGGAGAAAATCAATAGGGTTGTTTGGGATTTATTAAATCTGCTGCTTTAACTGCTATTGGCTTGGGATTACTTTCTTGTTATAGCATCTTTGGAGGTTAGGGTTAAGGGAATGAAAAGAGAAAGCAGGCATTATTGGTTTAGATACCGGGCACAGCATCTCTTTTATAAAATTTTTAAACGCGAAAATGCGGGAGATGGGTTCAGCGGTTACAAAGATATTGCTGCTTATCCTTGCGGAAGCAGGGATATAAAATCATCTGCAGAGCAAATTCCTGAATATACGGCTAAAGCGCAAAGGTTAAATGTTGAAATGATGGATTCTATCGAAAAATTGCTGGAGAAGGATGCGGTTTTTCTCTAAATCAAAAGTTGAGAAAGTAATTGGAGCCAATACATTTAGTCCTGGAGAAGAAACTAAATGCCCGATAACGAGCACGTACTTTGGGAACGTAAAGCCCGCTGATTTTAGACATTACCAGTCAGCAGATCCTTCTCTTATAAAAAACCTAACATTCCGTAAAAAGATTTTTTATAACATCGTTTTTATTTATATCTTTAATTAC
>JBDTLZ010000169.1:0-10077 GCA_039934515.1 Ginsengibacter sp. | reverse complement strand
TCAAAAAAATGTTTTAATAAAATTTGCGTAGTTAAATAACTACATGTACATTTGTAGTTAAATAGCTACACAATGAATTTAAGACGGGACGTATTTCAAGCCATAGCAGACCCCACAAGAAGGGCCATACTTTTATTGGTAGCATCACAATCTATGACAGCAGGTGCGATAGCAGCAAACTTTGACACAGCAAGACCCACCGTCTCAAAACACCTGCAGATACTCACTGAATGCGAATTGCTTGAACAAAAACAAAATGGAAGGGAAATATCCTATCACACTAATGCAAAAAACATGAAAGATGTTGCCGACTTTATTGAACCATTCCGCAAAATGTGGGATGATAGATTTAATAAACTGGAAAACATAATGAAAAAATACTCCCGGTAGGTATCGGGATACAAACAAAAAAATTATGGAACGGAAAACAAAAATAAATGCCGAGGACGGCAAACAGGAATTAGTGATCACAAGGGAATTTGATCTACCGCTGGAATTCCTTTTTAAAGCATATATAGAGCCTGAAATTGTTGAGCAATGGATGGGAACGAAAGTGCTGAAGCTTGAAAATAAGAAGCACGGCAGTTACCAATTTGAAACAACCGATCCTAAAGGAAACAAATATGGGTTCAATGGGACAATTCATGAGTTTAGCCTGAACCAGAAAATCACACGGACGTTTGAAATGGAGAATACGCCTTTTGGCATCCAGCTTGAATTCCTGGAATTTGAAAAACTTACCGACGACACCAGCAAACTCAATATGCATATAGTGTATAAATCGGTTGCACTCAGGGACCAAATGCTGCAGTTACCCTTTGCCCAGGGAATCAATATGGCACATAACCGATTGCAAGACATCGTAAGCAAATTAAGATAACATAACATGACAAGAAGAAATAAGATCATCTATTGGATTGCCACTGCCTGGCTGGCCTTAGGGATGACGTCAACCGGAATAGTACAATTAATTAAAATGGATGAAGAGGTAAAACTATTTTCACATTTGGGCTATCCTGTCTATTTGTTAATTATATTAGGCGTTTGGAAAATTTTAGGAGTAATCGCAGTGCTCGTTCCTAAATTCCCATTGTTAAAGGAATGGGCGTATGCCGGCTTTTTCTTTGTCATGTCGGGTGCTGTCATTTCCCATTTAGTGAGTGAAGATGCTGCCAAAGAACTCTAAGGGCCAATATTATTAATAATCCTTACCGCTGTATCATGGTATTTCAGGCCTGCTGATAGAAAAACCGTTTCAGTTAGCCAATAAATGGAATAGCATAAAACAGGCGGGTAGCACAATACACAAACACGAATAAAAAACAGGGCGTATTCCATCTGCGAATAAAAAAAAATAAAATATAGATATGAATTCCAGGGTTGATTTTTATTTTAACAAAGCCAAAAAGTGGCAGGAGGAAATCAAGAAATTGAGAACGATCCTGCTTGAATGTCACCTGGCCGAAGAATTAAAGTGGGGTGTTCCTTCTTACACATTTGAGAAAAAAAACATCGTTTTAATACACACGTTTAAAGAATACTGTGCAGTTTTGTTTTTCAAAGGTGTCTTATTAAAAGATCCCAAAGGTATTCTCA
The DNA here is from genome assembly GCA_039934515.1 of Ginsengibacter sp. GTDB lineage: Bacteria > Bacteroidota > Bacteroidia > Chitinophagales > Chitinophagaceae > Ginsengibacter. The sequence continues at coordinate 8,481 of JBDTLZ010000169.1, read as the reverse complement.
TCCAACAGACAGAGAATGTACAATCGGCACGGCAGGTCCGGTTTAGCAGTATTAAGGAAATAGTTAAACTGGAACCAGTGCTGAAAGCCCTTATTTTTGATGCTGTTGAAGTGGAAAAAGCTGGTTTGAAAGTGGAATTAAAAAAGACTGCCGAATACAAGATTCCTGAAGAATTCAAATATAAATTAGAAGAAATCCCTTCCTTAAAAACTGCTTTTCATGCGTTGACGCCGGGACGGCAAAGAGGGTACATTCTGTATTTTTCCGCACCCAAACAATTCAAAACCCGCGAGTCGAGGATTGAAAAAGCTATGCCGCAAATACTTGAGGGAAAGGGGTTAAATGATTAGTTCATTTGCTGAAATTTAATGACTAAAACCTGATAAAATACCACCAACATGACAAGTAATAAAAAGAAGTTATCATCAGTTCAACGCGAAGAACTACTCAGCACATTGAAAGCCCGTTTTGAGAAAAACATGAACCGCCATAAAGGTGTTGAATGGACTAAAATACAAGCAAAGCTGGAAGCTAATCCCAATGGTTACCGGGATGAAAAATTATGGTCGCTTAATGAAATGGAAAGAACTGGTGGCGAACCGGATGTCGTTGGTTATGATAAAAAAACAGGCGAATACATTTTTTATGATTGCTCGGCGGAAAGCCCAAAAGGCCGCAGAAGCCTCTGTTACGATGGCGATGCGCTCGAATCGAGGAAAGAAAATAAACCAAATGACAGCGCTATTAATATGGCCAGTGAAATGGGTATTGAAATTCTAACGGAAGATCAATACCGGCAATTACAGCAATTGGGAGAATTTGATATGAAAACATCAAGCTGGGTGAAAACACCACCTGGTATTAGAAAGCACGGCGGCGCCACATTTTGTGATCGCCGTTACGGTAATATCTTCCTGTATCACAATGGTGCAGACTCCTATTATGCCGCCAGGGGTTTCCGTGGTTCGGTAACGCTCTGAATTTTGCACAGGTATCGAAATAAATGCTTTTTGTTACGCGTTTTAGAAAAGTTGTTGGTACCGGTAGTTCCCTAATCTGCCAACAATTCTATTTCAGGCGTTTTATGCGCTCTATTGCGCTTTGTTCAATCCTCATTTTATAACCAGCATCTATTTTAGTAACTAAAGAAAGTTTTTGTAAACACAAGCCAGCATACCGGATCGCCTCTTTGGTATCAAAAAGGTGGTCCGGGTGGCTTTTATTGGTCATAACTTCTATGGGTTCATCTGATGGCATTGAATTAAAATCACCTGTAATAATACAGTGAGCATTCCCTCCTATCTCTTTAACTCTTTGCAATAATAGCCTGGCACTTTCGCGCCGTGCTATCTTTCCTATATGATCAAAATGCGTGTTGAAATGATAAAAAAATTTTTTTGTTTTTTTATCCTGGAATTTAGCCCAGGTAACAATACGCTCAATAGCAGCATCCCAGCCTTTTTCTCCCGCAATATTTGGATGTTCTGCCAGCCAGAAAGTTTCTGAATGTATTAACCTGAGCCTGGTGGTGTCATACAAAATTGCCGGGAATTCTCCTTTTTGTTTACCATCTGCTCTTCCAACGCCGGCGTATTTATAAAATTTCAACCCCGCGATTAAATCTCCCAGCTGGTTATACAATGCTTCCTGTACTCCCAGTAAGTGAACCTTATGGAAAAGTATTTGCGAAACAGCATTATCCTTCGTGTACTGCCATGAATTGAGGCTATCACCTGCATTGTCATACCGGATATTAAAAGTCATAACATTCACATAGCCCTGTGCTTCTACATGCGTCATGTTAAGACAGCAGAAAGCAGCAATAAAAATTTGTTTCATAGTAAACGTTACGTTTTTGATCCCGGAAGATATTTTCAATAATTATTTGATGCCCAGTTCTTCAAGCACTTCCTTTCTTCTTCTCCTGGACACCTCTACCAGGGAGCCGTCTTTCATCACCAGGTTGCTTGTTTGTGAAGCGTAACCCGATACAAATTCTGCATTGATTAAGTGCGATTTATGGATACGTATAAATTTATGGGGAATTAGTATTTCCTCATACTCCCTGATTGTTTTGGAAGTCGTAATTGGATGATGATTTGAAAAATAAAATTTCGTATAATTGCTCATCCCTTCACAACGTACAATATCCTGGGGCAAAAAAAACTGCATTCCGTTGGTTGTTGGCAATGCCAGTTTATGATATGTTTTATTTTGTTGCTGAAGGTTCGCCAGGAGATTCTTTACAGCAGCATCTCTATTTTGGGTTACAATAGATTTTTGAACGAACCTGTTGAACGTTTCCCTGAGTTCATCTGCATCTATCGGCTTGAGCAAATAATCCAAAGCACTGAATTTGATTGCCTGTATCGCGTACTTGTCATAAGCGGTGGTGAAAACAATGTCAAAAGAAATTTCAGGCAGGGATTTTAGTAATTCAAATCCATTTTGGTAGGGCATTTCTATGTCAAGGAAAACGATATCAGGACTATAGGATTTTATCAACTGAGAAGCCTTTACAGGATCAGTGGTAGATCTAACTATATTTATTTCCGGCAAATGCCTTCCAATCATTAAGCTCAATACATTCACAGCCACCTGCTCATCGTCAATAATTAGTGCCTTTATCATTTCGCAAAAATACTGAAGATTGATACTTCTCTTGTATTTGTGCACATTTCATGAGGTTCAAACTGGTGCCCTAAGTTTATTGACGCAAAGTATACTGGAAGATTACCAAAAGGTTAAAATTCCCTGTGATTGACAGCAGTGGATGCTGACAGGCTATTTATAAGCCTTTATTTCCAGTTTGATTTATATCCATTTTAATTTAAAAAGCCATTTTATATACCTGCTTCCTGTCATTGCAAAGGAAGTTGGATCACTACTTTCGTACCACATACTTCACCTGCACTATTCGTTACATCGAGAATAACTACTGACACCTCGTTATTAAATTGTTGTTTTAACACATCAATTTTATCTTTGATCAGCTGTATTCCTTTGGATTGATGTTTTATTTCAAATGTTTTCCTGCTTTTTATTTCTGCAGCTTTTTCGCGTCCTATGCCATTATCAATAACTTCACAAACAACGGACTGTTCATTTTTTAGATGAAACCTGATTTCAATTTTTCTATCTCCGTCTTTATGCATTAACCCATGCCAAATTGCATTTTCAACAAAAGGCTGTATCATCAAATTAGGGATTTTGATTTCATCGGTATCGAGTTCTTCTTCAACTTCTATTATATATTCAAAAGAATTTCCAAATCTTGTTTTTTCCAATGATAAATATAAGGTCAACATATTTATTTCCTCTTCAAGGTTTATGAAATTATACGCTGAGTATTGAAGTACCAGGCGAATTAATTTAGAAAACTGTGAGAGGTATTTATTGGCATTATCAACTTCGCCCTTTAATATAAACTGCTGAATAGAATTTAAAGAGTTGAAAATAAAATGGGGATTCATCTGGCTTCGTAAGGCAGTTAATTTTTCTTCGGCAAGCCTGCTCTGGGTAAGTAACAACTCGAGTTCATTGCGATGAAGTTCTTCCTCTGTTCTTAACTTTATAATTTGCCCGGCACAGTGCGAGGCAATAGTAGTGAGTATTTGCAAATGACGCTGGGAGTAGAAATTCTTTTCGTGGCTTTCGGAGTCAATCACGCCAAGTACCTTGTTATCATAAACAACCGGAACGGCTATTTCCGACAATCGTTGCAAATCATCCTTAATATAACGGTCATCTATGGTAACATCTTGTACAATTTCCGCTATTCCTGTGTAGGCCACTGTTCCTACAATACCTTTTCCCACGGGTATTTCAATTGGGCTAAGAATTTTACCAGGTATTATTGCCGGCAATCCGTCTTGTTCATAAGGCGTATTCTCAGTGCTTTTCGGGCCCCACGCCGCTTTCTGTATGAGCATATTGGTCGCCTCGTCCTTCATGTAAATTACACAATCTTCAAAATTCAGTTTTGATATGCAACGCCGCGCAACGTCCCATAAAAGTTCATCGACAGTTTCGCGGGCACTCATAGATGTGGTAAAGTAATTGGTGACCTGTTCTATTTCAAGTTGGTATTGAAGATTTTCAGATATTAACTGCTGCGTCCGGATTTTTTCTTCGTGTTTTACCTGGATATTTTTTTTCCATTTTTTGGCAACAACATAAACAATAATTATCCCAAGAAGTATAGCAGAAGCTATAAACCACCAGGTCAACCAAAATGGCTTACTAATTATAAAATCAAATGTAAGGGGCTCCGTTATATTGTTGTTGTCCAATGAAGCCTTCACCTGGAAAGAGTAACTGCCTGGCGAAAGATTTTGATACGCCACCACTTCTTTATCCTCCCATTCAAGCCATACTGTATCAGTAATACCCAAAAGGCGATAGGAATAACTGACTTTCTGAGGATCTGAAAAACATATTGCTTTGAAATGAAATTCTATTCCATTTAAATAATAGGGCAGTTGTGTTATTTCATCGGCACCATACTTATAAGCACTGATTTTTTTCGACGTATCCAAAAGATCGATATTGGTAAAAGTGAGTACCATCTTCTTATTTATAAATGTGCTCCCTGCATAAAAAGAAGTTAACCCTGACGATGCAGGTACCCAAATTGTATCGGTGTTGTCGCAGAAAAGCTGGAGAGCCTGGTAATTGGATGATAAAAATCCATCATTAGACGTATAATTTGTTATATCAGGGTTTGCATCATTGCCCTTAATTGAGGTGATACTGGAATAACCACCCGACCAAACACCGCCTTCATGATCGATCGTAATGCTCAACCAAATATTGGATTGCAGGCCGTCCTTGATCGTATATATTTTTTTGAGCTGAAGCAAATTTTCGTTGTCAAAAAAACATTTCCATATTCCGTCACCTTTTGTCGCAAGCCATACATTCCCGTTTACATCTTTCTTAATGTCGGTTATGCTTAATTGTATACCGCCATCGAGCGGGTAATGTATTAACGAATCATTTATAAAATGAAATATTCCCTTCTGTCCTCCCAGCCATAAAGATTCATCGGGACCCGCAATACAATTTTTAAATGTTTCAAGGTTTTCACCCTCGACCTTGTAATCAAAATTTTTAAACCGGAATTTGTTTGCAGGGGAATCGAAATTGATTTTTGAAAATCCTCCATCACCACCTGTATAAATATTCCCCGCAGCATCCTCATAAAAAAAATAATTGTTGTTGGTACTGAGCCCATCAGCTTTTGTAAAGCGGTGGATTTCAGTATTTTTAATTACGGCAATTCCTTCATAACCGGTACCAAGCCACAGCCACCCACGACTGTCTTCATATATACTCTTTATTTCCGCATGCGGAACTACACCTCCAGTACCTAAAATATTTTTAAAAATAGATCCTTCGCGGCTATATACCTTACCCCTGTTTGATCCAAATAAAAGTTTATTATTTTTTAGTTGTGTCACGCTGTAAAGTTCAGCTTCAGCTTCCTGGCGTTCACTTCTGTATGAAAAAAATACCCTGGGTTTCTGATACAGCAGGTTATCGTGCATCCCAATCCACAGATTATTTTCGCTATCAACCAGCAAACAGGAAATCCAGATATTCAAATATTGGGGTACCTCGCTGATCTTTACCAGGCTCCGTGTTGATGAGAAAAACTGGAAAATTCCACCAAGTGTAAAATAATAGATCTGGCCATTATGCTCAATAAGATCAGTCGCAACATATCCCTTGTCAGTAAGCTTTACAATTGTATCCTTTTTGATACAAAATAATCCGCTAAAAACGGAAGCAAAAAAAACTGTATCAACATCGCCCGGAATCATTCTTACTACATTATCATTATTATTTTGATCACGTTTTGATGCCCATACCTGTTCAAGCTTTTTTTGATCATATAAAAATACACTCCCGGCACCTGCAAAGTAGATGTTGTCGCTTTGACTGCTGGTAATTTTGTAAACGGGGCTTCGCGGGCCATCGGTTAATTGCCATTGCGGTAACAGAAAATCCGTTAAGGAAATAGTTGTATCTGACAAAAAACCCGCAATGATGCTGCCCGGGAATACAGCAGGCCCTTTTCCTGTTCCTATCCACATATTTTTATCCCCGTGAAAATAAATGTCATAAACAATGACATTTTGTTCAGCGAAACGAACAGGGCGCAATTGACTATTACTGAAATAACACAACCCTGCATCACAGGCAACCCAAATTACATTTCTTACGGTGTCTTCTTTTATTGCATATATCTTGCCAGTGAAATTATTTCCCGATTTTAAAAAATTTTCAAACTTTATTCCATCGAAGCGGCTTAGACCCGCTGAAGTACCAACCCATAAATAACCATTACTTCCCTGCGTAAGGCAAGTGATTTCTGACGACGGCAATCCATTTTGTGTTCCGTAAACAATTGTTTGATAATTGTTTTTATCCGGTACGAAATTAATAATATCATTACCCCAAAAAGAAGGCTTAGGTTGACCGGGCAGCACTACACAGTACAACAAAAAGAATATTTGTATTGAAACTATTTTTCTCAAGCAGATATAGTCACCGGCAATTTATAATGGCCTGTTTTAATGATAATAAAGAATCGGAAAATTGAGTACAGCATACATGTTTCGACAATAAAAATTACTAATTTTTATTATAAAAACACGCATGCCCGAAAATTAGCTAATAAATCCCGGTATACTATTTTTCACGTCGTCAAAAAAACCGGCACCAGCCGCTTTTTTGTGTTCAGCAATCTAAATTCTTTTAGCAATTGAACATTTCATGATGCAGGATATTTTTCCTGCCTCACCCATTACTTTCCAGTTTATCTGCCCTTCTTTAATATCCGGATTATGAATATGGTCTAAGCATTTCCCATGGGTGTCCTGGCAGTGATAACAACCATAAAATAACGTTACCCGTCATTCTACCAGTAGCCTCTTTAAAAATTGGTTATTTCGACTCCGCACTTGTATTGTATAGATACCTGCAGGCAGCTTTTGTACATCGATCGTTTGTACACGGGTGCCGCCTTCATGTTGAATCACCTGCTGCATTACCAGTTGCCCCTGTGAATTGAACATGGTTACCCGGTAATTCTCCCTGGGCAGATCCCGTAATTCCAATGTTGCCCGTCTATCTCTGGCAACCGGGTTCGGATATATAGCGATATTTTCTTTTACCTTACCAGGGCTGATCTTTACAACCGGGCTATACACAACATGTCCTTCCTTATCAATTGCGCTGATACGATAAAAATTATTACCCGCAAGCGGCCTCATATCTAAAAGAGTATACTTTATTATACCGGTACCTGCGTTCGTTGCTTTTATTTGTCCTATTGAAGTAAATGAACTTCCATCGCCGCACCGCTCGATGATATACTTATCTACGTTTACTTCGGTACCAATTGTCCATACAACTTCTACGGTTCCCGTACTGGCAGATGCTCCAATATTTATAAAGTCTACCGGGAGCGTATGTATTCCACCAATATCAGTTTGAGTGTTGGTTATATTAGGTGCCGTCGTAAAACCAAAAATGACAGGATTAGCCGCTCCATTTATTTGTACAGTATTTCCAATAGTTGCAGTCGCACTTACATTCACCGCGATAATATAATAACCCACGCTGGGAAAAACCATACCATTAGATAATGCTATATTGTAAGAATGGCCTGGAGGAAATGTCGCAACGGTGTTGTTCAGCAAAGTACTTCCTGTAATTGTGGGAGTGGAAGGATTGAAGTAAATGGATGCGATCGTAAGATCATCCGCATCAAATGTTCCATTTAAAGTGAACTGAATATCATTAACAACCACTGGTTCTGTAGCCACTGACAATTGGGCTACATATACTATGTTGTTACTACTGCCGGGTTGAAAGTTGCTGGCAGCTATTGGCGAGGTATTTACGGAAATATCCGAGGCTTGAATAGTTTTTATTCCGGCTGCATCACTTTGATTGTTAATTATATTGGGGGCTGTTGTAAATCCAAATACTACGGGATCAGTGGCGCCATTTATTTTGACAGTATTATTATCTGTGGCAGTCGGGTTTACATTCAGCGCAATTATAAAGTAGCCGGAACTACCTATAGCCATGGAGCTGGATAGAGGAATATTGTAAGAGTGGCCTGAAGCAAAGGTTGCCGGCGAGTTATTCAGCAGTGTGCTGCCGGCAATTGTAGGTGCGGCGGGGTTAAAATAAATTGAAATAATTACCAGGTCATTGGCATCTTGCGTACCGCTGAATGCAAATTGAATATTGTTGACAACTACCGGTTCTGTAGCCACCGACATTTGCGCTGCATATATTATATTGTTGCTTGTTCCCTGGTTAATATCTGCGGCTGCCAGTGCAGAAGTAGTGAGGGTTATATCCGCAGCTTGTATGGCCTGGGTTCCTGAAGCATCACTTTGATTGTCAATTATATTGGGGGCTGTTGTAAATCCAAATACTACGGGATCAGTGGCGCCATTT
>JBDTLZ010000168.1:0-15445 GCA_039934515.1 Ginsengibacter sp. | reverse complement strand
CCTTATATTGATCTTTTTCTTAGCCTGATCACCTGCCAGAATACCTCGGCGCTTAATAAAGCTCCCACTGCAAATAAGGCCGGCATAAAAACACCGCCCTCACTGCTGAGTGCTCCTGAGAGTGCAAGTACAAAAACACCAAAAGGCAAAATCATCATTACACAAAGCCCAGTAGTATTTAGGGGGATACGAAAAGGCCTGTGTTCACCAGGTGCTTTTATACGCAGCACGATCAAAGTAACAAATTCTAAAAAAAGACCTGCTCCGTAAAGAGTCACGTCAATAATAATGAGATCCTGGAAAGTCCACATGATCATAAAGCTTACTACAACAGCGCAAATAATTATAGATAGGTAAGGTGTATTATACCGGGGATGCAGCGCGTGAATTTTTGCCGGTAGAAAGCCATCATCAGACATTACCTGCGGCACACGGGACACCGAAAGTAAGACCGCCGCATACAACCCGAGCGTACTCGCCATACCACCAATAGCAAGAGCCGCACCGAGCCACTTGCCACCGGCAAGTACGCCTAATGCAGGGTAGCCTTCTTCAGTAAGTGTGCCGGCATTAATATTATAATGTAGTGTCGCAAATAATACCATTATATAAATTATGAAGACAGTTACAAAGGCAATAATGGCCGATTTGAAATAAGTACGCGCTGGCCTGTCCACTTCTTCAGCATACGTCGTTGTATTATCCCAACCAAAAAAATTCCACATGACTGTATACAATGCCATGCCCAGTGACGAAAAAGAAAGCCCTTTAAGTGAAACAGCGGGAAATGAAAAATGACCGGCATCTTTCAAGGCAATAATAAATAATACGACAAAAGGGATTAGTACAAGAAGGCTAAGCATGGTGGCCGTTTTGCCGACCGGCGAAATGCCTAGAATATTAAGGACCGCTCCCAACCATATGATCGTGAGTCCAACCGGTATTTTAAAATGTTCTATTTGTGGAAAAAAGAAAACTGCATAACTCACGAAAAGGACCGGGTAAATGGCAAGGTCAACAAATGTGTACAGCCAGGTCCACCATCCTTCATAAAATCCAAAACGCATTCCCAGCGCTCTTTTTACCCATTGATAGTAACCACCTGTAACCGGCATCATGCTGTTAAGTTCCAGTACCGTTAGTATTGCAGGAATGTCCCAGAGAAGCGGAGTTGCCATTAGAAGAAGCAGTGCAGCATGAGGACCTGCATACCCAAGTAATGGTTCCAACCCATAGGGCCCCCCGGATACTGTAAAAAAAATTACCGCAGCGAGTTGCAATACATGCAATCTTTTACGGGAAGGGATACGGGATGGCATCGGCAGAAAAAATGATTTATAAGCGGTTTAGGTATGTCCAACGATGTAAGATGTAAAAATTCGAATTTCGGTTTTTAATTGGTAAAATAAAAGAAAAGAATTGAACTTAAATTGATGGAAACGCATAATTATCCGGGCCGGCATACAAATTGAGCTGATAAAGAACCTGCCATCAGGAAGTTAATTGCTAATTTTATAAGGTGTCGACTACTACTAACACAGCCACTGCTAAAAAGGCAGGATGGATCACTTCCAGGTTCATCCTTGCCCTTGTGTTGTTCCTTGTTGTTTTATTCGTTTTTGTTGCTATCACCGATGAGATTGTGTTAGAGCACGAAAATGGATTTGATGAGGGCATTACAAAATACATTTCGGTAATTGTGTCGGCCTCTATGACAAGGGCGATGGAAATGATCACCTTTTTTGGTTCCTCAAATTTCCTCTTTCCTGCGTATGTTGTCCTGATATTGTATTATCTCGCGAGAAGAAAAACACAGATGGGGCTGGATATTGGTATGATAGGCCTTGGCAGTACCGGGATTCTCTATTTACTTAAAGAAATTTTTCAACGCAAACGCCCGATTGATCCGCTGATAAGGGATGTTACCGGTTTCAGTTTCCCCAGCGGGCACTCGTTTTCTTCGTTTACATTTTTTGGCCTGCTTATTTATATTTTATGGAACACAAGTATTAAGACGTCATTAAAGATACCATTAACAATAATTTTATTATTATTTGCGGCCATTATTGCATTTAGCAGGGTTTACCTGCGCGTGCATTATCCGAGCGATGTCATTGCCGGATTTTGCCTGAGTGTTATTTGGCTGATGTTATCTTTGTGGATATTACATAAAACCGACAGGGCAATTGCATTTAAGAAAGACCGTAACAAAATCATTTAGTGTCAGACCCTGTGGTTATCGGGTCTCCAGTTTACAATAGCCATTTTAATGTCCTTTGATTTCATATTTTCTTTAGCAGCTTTGTCTGCCAAAAGCAAAAATTCAGTGTCTGCTGCAAACCGCAGCGCAATGATCTGCGACATGGTGAGAGAACTGTTGAGTAATTTTCCGGTAAGTGCAAAATGCCGGAGATTTTCTTCAGACCTTATAGCCCTGTCCTGTGCCACCAGGGCAAAACGGCGCGCATACCAGAATAAAATCAGCCCGCCTATACTAAGTCCTAAGAGAGTTGCCCCGGCCAGCCTTCCGGAATGGTTTTCAAGCGACCTCAGCAGATTCCAAATCGAAGCAGCAAGGCAAGCGGTCAATATTGCAGAAAATAGGAAATGCCAGAGGGGAATATACCGTGCGTGTTTTTGATAACTTTGGGCTTGCATTTTAATTTATTTTAGCTGTAAAAAGAAAAAGAATGAATGATTTATTTTAGCAAATCGAGCAATTTCCACATTTTTTTCCTGATGTCGTTAGCGTTACCATCAAAATTATTGACTACAAATGCAAAAGTATAACTGGCTCCTGTTTTGCTGTTGATAAAACCGGTGTAAGATACGACTCCCCCGATAGAACCACTTTTCATTTTTAAACCATTAATTTCAGGAAGAGCATTATAAAACGAAGGAAACCAGCTTTGGTTTTTTGAAAACTGCATTACATTCACCAGCGCCGCAGTGGTAACCCGGTTCGCAGGAGACAGGCCACTCCCGTCAATAATATTCATTGAACCGGGATCAATACCTTTTTTCCACCAGAACTTTTTAATAATACTTACCCCGCTATCCGTGGACCCGGCTTTGGCAAACTCATATGCCATTGTTTTTAGCAATGCTTCTCCGTAAAGGTTGATACTTCGTTTTAGAAACCAGTAGTTGATACTATCAAGTGGTGGTGAATTGTGTACATACAGCAAGTGAATTGTATCATATTTTCCTGTAATATCAGGAAAGGTAAGGGCGACTTTTTGGGCAGGTATTTTTTTGATTGCGGCTTCGAGTGTTATTGCGAGTTGCTTTGCCGGATGCGGCATCGCTCCCGATATAGTAAATGGATTTTTATCTACCGGGATAGTGCCCCTTACATAAGCTGACGCCTGGTCGAGCGGTAAATAGATATATGCATTGTCGCCGCTTTCTTTTTCACCCGAAGTAGCCACAACTTTGAGATGGAGACCTTCAATGAATGCCGGCCTTGTGCCTGAACTTTCCACAGGATCGCCTGGCTGTTTACCTGCCCGTAATAGCAAATCATATTGATTTTCACGCCAGTTTATTGACCTGGCCCCTGCGCCGTAATAATTGCCGATGTCCTGCCATATCCATCCATCCGGCGTAGCTTCCCCTTTCCATAAATTGTCATCAGCATATACGTGTCCCTTAATTTCGTTTATGCCTTTCCGTGATATTGCCTTTGTAAATTCTGAAATAACGCTGTCTTCCGCAGTTGTATCATAGCGCCAGCTACCCAATGTAGGGTCACCGCTTCCCTTTATTATGATATCACCGTCAAGGACCCCGTTCACTATTTTTCCTGTATAATACAGGCTGGTTTTATAAATATATTTGTGGCCAAGTAACTCATAAGCCGAAGATGCAATGATCACTTTCTGACAGCTTGCCGGTGCGAGTCCTGTTTGTATGTTTTCATTGGCAACCACTTTTCCTGTCGAAGAATTAATAACATAAATACTTGATATAGCATGCTGCATACTTTTATCAGCGGCAAATTTTTTATAAAATGAATTGAATAAGGAATTTACATCCTGTGCATACAGCCGTTCTACATATAAGATGGAAATTAAAAGGAGCAGTCTTTTCAAAAGAATATGTTATGCTTAAGAATTTATTCTCAAAGCTAAAAGATTAATATGACTTTGGTTTGCAGATCGCTGCACAATTTCAGGCCAGGTAGTTAAGGGCTTCCCGCTATTACGCTCCCGTGATGAAATCATCAGAATTATCCATTGAACTAAAGTAATCTTGATTTGCTAACTTAATTTTGTTCAATGAAAAATGTGAATGCAATTATAATTACCATAGGTGATGAGCTCCTGATAGGCCAGGTGATCGATACCAACAGCCCCTGGATCTCACGCCAGCTTAATAACGCGGGAGTAGCAGTTATAAGGCGCGTGGCGGTTGGCGATAGTTATGGTGAAATAGGGAAAGCGCTCGATATAGAAAGTAAGGATGCCGATGTTATTTTAATAACAGGCGGACTTGGCCCAACCTCCGATGATATTACAAAGCCTGTATTATGCGAATACTTCGGGGGTAAAATGGTTGTAAATGAAGAAGCCCTGGAGAATGTAAAGTATTTATTTGAAAAAGTTTTTAAGCGGCCAGCATCGGCAGTAAACCTATTGCAGGCCGAAGTACCGGATGTGTGCGAAGTGATCCAGAATAAAAGGGGTTCGGCACCGGGAATGGTTTTTCAAAAAGATGGCAAAGTGTACATAAGCATGCCAGGAGTTCCCTATGAGATGCAGGGAATGGTGGAGCAATCTGTAATTCCGATGCTGAAAGAAAAGTTTGAGTTGCCACTGATCATTCATCGTACGATTCTCACGGCAGGGATCGGAGAATCTGCATTAGCAGAGGTTATTAAGGAATTTGAAGATGCATTGCCGGGAGCCATAAAACTTGCTTACCTGCCAAACTATGGAATGGTGCGATTGCGGTTATCGACATCAGGCTTTGACAAAAAATTTATTGAAGAAGATATCAACAAATACTTCGAAGCGTTGAAATTACTAGCGAAAAAATATATAGTCACCGATGTAGATGACAGTATGCCTGTAGTATTGGGGAAGATCCTTAAAGAAAAAAATAAAACCGTTTCAACAGCAGAAAGTTGTACCGGTGGATATATTGCGCACCTCATTACACTGGTACCTGGTTCTTCAGATTATTATGCCGGTAGTATAATCAGTTATTCGTATGATATAAAACAAAACCTGCTGGGCGTTAGTGAAAATACCCTAAACACTTATGGAGCTGTAAGCGAAGAGACAGTTACGGGGATGTTGAAAGGGCTATTAGAAAAACTACACACCGATTATGGCGTGGCAGTTTCAGGAATTATGGGACCAGGTGGTGGCACAGAAGATAAGCCTGTGGGTACGGTGTGGATGGCTGTAGGTAATGCAAAAAGTCAGCAAACCCAGAAAATCAGCCTGCGATTTAACAGGGAAAGAAATATAGAAATAACGGCCATGATGGCACTAAATTTTTTACGGAAATTTATAGTAGAAAATTTATAAATGCGGCGTGCAGCCTATCGCTTGTTCTCAAAACCGATGCTGTTTATAAACCGCTGTGGCCTAACTTGGCGTTTTTACCTAATTTTGGCGCAGATTACTGATTTGATACATTAAAATATTCGTATGAGCATGGTAGATTTAGTAATGCCCAAGCTGGGAGAGAGCATCATGGAAGCCACCATTCTTAAATGGCTTAAGAAGCCAGGTGACAGCGTTGAGGAAGATGAAACGATTCTTGAAATCGCAACCGATAAAGTTGACAGTGAGGTGCCTTCAACCACTAAGGGAATTATTGCAGAAATACTTTTTAATGAAAATGATGTAGTGCCTATTGGTAAGGTAATCGCCCGGATAAATACAGAAAGTAATGCGACTGTGAATAATGGCCCTTCACAGGGTGATACACCGTTTTCGCGTGAAGCACCGGACTATGAAGAAGCGAGCCTTATAGAAGATATTCCCTACCAGCCTTCAGAAAAAACTTCGCAGGCAACGGGTAGTAACGGTATTCGCTTTTATTCGCCGTTAGTATTAAATATTGCAGCGAGTGAAGGTATTTCTATGAATGAACTTGAAAATATTGAAGGGACCGGGCAGGATGGAAGGGTGAGCAAAAAAGACATCATCTTATACCTGGAAAACAGGAAAAATAAATCGGCACAAACACCGGCTGACACACCGGCCGCCACTACCTTTCACGAAGTTCCCGCAGCGCCGCAAAAACTGGAATATAGCTCACCTGCAGTGTATTCGGGAAATGTAGAAATAATTGAAATGGACCGTATGCGCAAAATGATTGCCAGGCATATGGTAGACAGTAAAAATATAAGTGCTCATGTTACGAGCTTTGCTGAATGCGACGTTACCAACCTTGTTTTATGGCGCGAAAAAGTTAAAAAGGAATTTGAAAAACGCGAAGGAGAAAAAATAACTTTTACACCATTATTTATTGAGATTATTATTAAATGCCTTAAAAGATATCCTCTGATTAACAGTAGTGTCGATGGTGACCGCATTATTATAAAAAAAGACATCAATATAGGGATGGCTACAGCGCTTGCCAATGGAAACCTGATTGTGCCTGTTATAAAAAATGCCGACCAGTTAAATTTAACAGGCCTTACAAAACAGGTAAATAATCTTGCCAATGCGGCCCGAAATAACAAGCTAAAACCCGATGATACCGCCGGTGGAACTTTTACGCTTACCAATGTCGGTACATTCGGAAGTATCATGGGCACTCCTATTATTAACCAGCCACAGGTAGCTATTATCGCTGTGGGCGCAATTAAAAAACGACCGGTAGTTATTGAGACTGAGCTGGGTGACAGTATTGCGATCAGGCATATGATGTACCTTTCCTTAAGCTACGATCATCGTATTATAGACGGTTCTTTGGGCACAACTTTTTTAAATGCAGTTGCTAAAGAGATTGAGAATTTTGACGGGAAGAGGGGTATTTGATGGTTGATACCACATACTCACCATTCTCTCCCGATCGCTATCGGGGATCACCCTTCCCGCCACTTATCCCGGTCGTCGGGGCTGAATTTCCAGGGGGCAAAATTATTTTCAATATTTCCAAACATGTTGTTCCATTCGGGTGGTGCGTCGCTTTCTTCCATCACCAGTGAACGGCGAAGCTCCAGGATGATCGTTAACGGATTAATGCTAACGGGGCATTCCTCCACACAGGCATTGCAGGTAGTGCAGGCCCTCAGTTCTTCTGTAGTGATGTACTTATGTAGTAAAGTTTTCCCGTCTTGCTTAAAAATTTTGTTTCGCCTGATATTTTTTCCTACCTCCTCCGTCCTGTCCCGTGTATCCATCATAATTTTTCTTGGATTTAGCAGCTTGCCCGTAATGTTGGCGGGACAGGCAGCAGTACACCTTCCGCATTCAGTACAACTGTATGCATCCAGCAGGCTTTTCCAACTCAGATCGAAAATATCTTTTGCGCCAAATCCAATAGCCGCCTGATTGTGCGTTTGTGCGTCTTCGTTAGCAGGCGCCAGTTCCGGCTTAAACATATATTGAACTTCTTTTTCAACACTTTCCATATTTTTCATTTTGCCTTTCGGCTCAAGAGGCTTGTAGTAAGTGTTTGGAAAAGCAAGTAAAATATGCAAATGTTTGCTATAGGGAAGATAGTTAAGGAAAACAAAAATACCGGTGATGTGAAGCCACCAGCAAGTGCGCTCAACTGCAACCAGGTTCCCGGAACTTAAATGCTGCATCGCGGGTGCAAAAAACCCGGATAAAATAAAATCACCGTGGTTTAAATAGTGTGGATTACCCTGGATTTGCAATGCCCTGTCGGCAGAGTTCATTGTTAAAAATAAACTCATTAATATGATTTCTGTAATAAGAATTAAGTTGGCATCCGTTTTTGGCCAGCCATCGAGTTCATGCTTCATGAATCGTTGTAACTTCAAGCCGTTTCTTCTCACTAAAAAAATAATACATGCCACCAAAACGCCAATAGCCAGTAGTTCAAAAAAATCAATAACAAAAGTATAAAACATACCGAGGCTGCCTGCAAACATGCGGTGTGTTCCGAAAACGCCATCCAAAATAATTTCCAGGACTTCAATATTAATGATTATGAAACCTGCATAAATCACAAAATGCATGATTCCCACGAGTGGATACCGGAACATTTTCTTTTGGCCTAAGGCCAACAACAACAGGTTTTTCCATCGTTCACCTTTATTATCAGAAATGTCTTCATCCTTACCTAAATTTATATTTCGGTATATTTCAGCAGCTTTCCTGGCAAACAGGAAGATCGCACCGCCGGTTAGAAGTAAAAAAAAGATTTGCTGAACAACTTGCATATATGACAGGCTGCTAAGTTACTGGTTTGCCGGTTTAATTGTTCAAATGACCGGGAGTATTTATTTTCATTCAAAATATATAATATGGCTGTTAAAAATTTTATACTTTCTGCGGATACGGCGCTAAAGAAAATGCAACGGATGGCTTACGAAATAGTTGAGCGCAATATGGATGAGCAGCAAATAATAATTGCAGGAATAAAAGAGAGTGGGGTGATCATCGCCCATAAAATAAAGGGCTTTTTGAAAGATATCATTAAAGTAGAAATTATAGTACTGGAAATAAGCATTGATAAAAAAGATCCAAAAAACATTTCTATTCCCGGCGGTTTCAATTTCGATGATAAAGTAATTATTATCACTGATGATGTAGCCAATACAGGGAAGACACTGTTGTATGCTCTGAATCCTTTTTTAGAATTTTATCCAAAAAAAATACAGACATTGGTTTTGGTTGAGAGAAGCCATAAAGAGTTTCCCGTATCTCCGGATTACGTAGGGCTTTCATTATCTACAGCCCTCGACGAAAAGATAATTGTAGAAACGAAAGGCCAGGAAATTGTGGGAGCAAGGCTGGAATGAGATCATTATTATGAAGATCAGAATACAATCCAATGCCCTTTAAAGGAACCATTAGAATATTCAAGCGCGGGGGCTGGAAATTTTAAAGCGCTCAACACAAAAAACAGGATCTTTAATCCTTTCTTTTTAGTCCTGATTCTTGTAAAATCCACATCGGGTGAGAGATACCACTGGCGATACCGTTTCATATCGCTTCTGTCAAAAATTACCACGCCGTTTTTATCGTAAGCAATGTTACTCCTGGCTCCAAACATCCCTTCAGCGCCGTAGCCTGTTGCCACCGATAGCCAACGCGGAAAATTTGTTGAGGGGAAAAAAGAATGGATGCTGGCACTAAGCCAGTATGTTTGAGCATTATAATCTTTTATAAATCTTTCAATTTCCGTTTTGCCATAAAGATCATCTGCCCGTTTATTCAAATCCGGTTGCCCGTAATTTTTCTTATGAAAAGAAAACTTAAATTTTATCCTTTGGTCATCCCATGCAAGTTCCTGGCCGATAAACATTGCCGACCCGAAAATATTTGCCGTAAAATCTCCCGGGCTAAATCCGTACTGTGACGAAAACCCATCAAGGATTTCAATTACCGACTCGTAAGCCACACCGCTCAATCCCCCAATCCATATCCTTTTCTTCCGCGACAAACCGGCCCATCTCCACATTTCCATACTTGCCCTGCTACCGTTATAGGCGCTGTAGGCATGGCCCACCTTATCAACCTGCAGCCATTCTGCATTGTCATTAAAAAAATGAAAACCGGATCTTGGATATTTGGCATACCATACGGCATTAAGTGCGATCAGAACGCCACTATAACCCACGATATTCGCGGCAGTAACCAAACGTGTTCTTTTTTTATTGTAAGGATAAACGGTATATTCTCCGGAAGTATCACCGTAATTATTGAGCTTATTTAAACTAATATCGGGTTTGAAAGTATATTGCGCAGTAAGAGGGCTGCCGCAAAAAATGCAGGCGATTGCAAGGAACAAAAAAAGGCCCCGTTTCCTGTAGTTTTGCAAAATATACATATACAAAAATACGCGCAATCGGTGTTGATGGTTTCATAAATAATCAAAAATGAATATCTTCAAATTGTAAAAAAATAAATATGGAAGCAAAAACTCAAAATAAGATACAGGAATGGCTCTCGGGGAATTACGATGAAGCCACAAAGGATGAGATTCGCCGTTTACAAAAGGACGATGAAACCCAGCTTGAAGATGCTTTCTACCAGGATCTTGAATTTGGTACTGGTGGGTTAAGGGGCTTAATGGGCGTTGGTACCAACCGCATGAATACCTACACGGTAGGGATGGCCACACAGGGGTATGCCAATTATTTAAAGCAATGTTTTGATCATGTAAAAGTTGCCATTGCGCATGATTGCCGGAACAATAGCAGGAAGTTTGCAGAGATCACCGCAAATATCTTTGCCGCAAATGAGATCGAAGTCTTTTTATTTGAATCACTGCGGCCTACACCGGAGCTCAGTTTTGCGATAAGAAACCTTGGATGCCAGGGAGGTGTGGTTTGTACCGCATCTCACAATCCAAAAGAATATAACGGTTACAAAGCATATTGGGATGATGGCGCGCAAATGGTGCCGCCTCATGATAAAAATGTAATTAAGGAAGTGAAAAAAATAAAGAGCCTGGATGATGTAAAATGGAAGGGTAATGAAAAAAATATTACGATCATAGGTAAGGCGATGGATGAAGAATATATCAAAATGGTAAAAGGCCTGAGTATAAATCCCGGAGCATGCGAAGAACAGCACGACCTGAAAATTGTATATACACCCATCCATGGCTCCGGTATAATGCTGGCACCGCAGGCACTCGCTGCTTTTGGATTTGATAATGTTCATATCGTGGAAGAGCAAAAAACGCCTGACGGAAATTTTCCAACAGTTGTTTATCCTAATCCAGAAGAAAAAGAAACCATGAGTATTGGATTAAAAAAGGCAAAAGAACTCGACGCCGATATTTTACTGGGCACAGACCCCGATGCAGACCGTGTAGGTATTGGAGTTAAAAATAATAAGGATGAATGGGTTCTGATGAACGGTAACCAAACCGCGCTTCTTGTTTTTAACTATATAATGGAAGCAAGAAAAAGCCAGGGCGTTGCCAGGCCCGGCGATATGGTGATTAAAACAATTGTGACCACCGATCTGATCGATGTAATAGCAGAAAAAAATAAGGTATCCTGTTACAATGTTCTTACTGGCTTTAAGTGGATTGCTGAAATGATCAAAGAAAAAGAAGGTAAAGAAAATTATATTGTAGGAGGTGAGGAAAGCTTTGGAATTATGATCGGCGATAAGGTGCGTGATAAGGATGCAGTAAGCGCAGTAGCAATGATCTGCGAAATGGCTGCCGTGGCAAAAAAGCACGGGCAAACGCTTTTCAACAAATTAATTGACCTCTATGTGCAAAATGGATTTTATAAAGAAGACCTGATTTCCATTACCAAGAAAGGAATGAATGGTTCCAAAGAAATCGCAGACATGATGAAGGGCTACCGGGATAAACCTCCCGCGGAGATTGCAGGGAGCACGGTTAAGGAGCTTTATGATTATGATCTGCAGGTAAAGACAACACTAAAAACGGGCGTGACTGAAAAGATCGATCTTCCCAAAAGCAATGTATTACAATTTATAACTGAAGAGGGCAGTAAAATATCTGCGCGGCCAAGTGGAACCGAGCCTAAAATAAAATTTTATTTCAGCGTACACACATCATTGAAAGACGCAGGCGAATTTGAAGCAGCCGATCAAAAATTAAGTAACAAGATCCAGGATATTATTTCTTCAATGAACTTGAAATAGAGCTTACATTACGGGTATTCTTTTTATGAACAATTTATTTGAATGGTATCATTCATTTTAACCTTGCTTGTATCTTTAGAGATTATATAATTCACTACAATAATCCCTGATGAGAAAATATTCTCTCTTATTATTGACGGTCGCCTTGCCAGGTCTCATTTTTGCGCAGGACATTAAAAATAATCCCACCTCAGATCATGGCAATAAATTTGAACAACTAGGAACCATACTTCCTTCTCCAAACGAATACCGCACTGCGAGCGGCGCCCCCGGCCCTAAGTACTGGCAACAACGTTGCGATTACAATATTACGGCTGAACTCGACGAAAAGAATTTAAGATTGAATGGCCGGGAGACAGTAACTTATTATAACAATTCTCCCGACGCACTGGAGTATCTCTGGCTACAGCTCGATGAAAATCAACACAGCGCTAAAAATAACGCAGGCTACCAGGAAAGCAGTGCCATGGCGAAAATAATGTCCGACGTGGATCTGCAAAGTGTTACTGGTATTACCGACAGGGAATATGGGGATGATATCTTGAAAGTTACGGATGACGGGGGCAAGCCGTTGCAATACACAGTAAATAAAACAATGATGAGGATTGAGCTTCCGCAGGTATTGAAACCGGGGCAAAAATTTGCATTCAGCATTGATTGGAACTACAATATTATTAACCGTATAAAGTACAGTGGCCGGGGTGGTTATGAATACTTCGCTGAAGATGGAAATTGTTTATTTACAATTACACAGTGGTATCCCCGGTTGTGTGTTTATAGTGATTTCCAGGGCTGGCAAAACCACCAGTTTGCGGGTAACGGTGAATTTGCGCTTACGTTTGGAAATTTCAATGTGAAGATGACCGTTCCGGCCGATCATGTGGTGGGCGCCACCGGGGAATGTCAAAACTATAAAGATGTTCTTACACCAGCACAATACCAAAGATGGCAGAAGGCCCAATCTGCAATAGAACCTGTCGAGATTGTAACACTTGATGAAGCGAAGGAAAGGGAAAAAGCAAAATCCACACAAAAGAAGACCTGGATCTTTAAAGCCGACATGGTGCGTGATTTTGGATGGACGTCTTCGAGAAAATTTATATGGGATGCAATGCCGGCATATGTGGAGGGTAAAAAAATATTGTGCATGAGCTATTACGGAAAAGAAGCCTATCCATTGTACCGGCGATTTTCTACTAAGGCCGTTGCGCATACTGTTAAGACGTATTCAAAGTTTACATTCCCGTTTCCATATCCTGTAGCCCAAAGCGTTGAGGCCGCCAATGGGATGGAGTATCCAATGATTTGTTTTAATAATGGAAGGGCCGAAAAAGATGGTACTTACAGTGAAGCGACCAAGTACGCAATGATCGGTGTAATCATACATGAAGCCGGGCATAATTTTTTTCCTATGATCGTAAACAGTGATGAGCGCCAATGGACCTGGATGGATGAGGGCCTTAATAGTTTTTGTCAATATCTTACGCAGGAATTGTGGGACAATAAATTTCCGACAAGCAGGGGACCGGCTTATAAAATTATCGATTATATGAAGTTGCCAAAAGAGCAGCTGGAACCTGTTATGACCAATAGTGAAAACATAATAATGTTTGGCCCGAATGCATATAGCAAGCCGACCACTGCTTTAAACATCCTTCGTGAAACAGTTATGGGCCGTGACCTCTTTGATTATGCATTTAAGGAATATGCAAAACGATGGGAATTCCGGCATCCTACACCCGCAGATTTTTTTCGAACCATGGAAGACGCCAGCGCTGAAGACCTTGATTGGTTTTGGCGTGGTTGGTTTTATGGAATTGAGCCATGTGATATTTCTCTTGATTCTGTAAAATGGTATACCGCAGATGTTACAGGTAACCCCGGGAAGATAGTTACTAACAGAACCGAAGAAGTGCCTAAACCCCTCCTTAATGATTTTGAAGATATTGCCAAGATCAGGAATCGCGGGGATAAAAAAATTGTTTTCCAGGTGAATGCCGACACAACCCTCAGGGATTTTTATTGGCAATATGCTCGTGGATTGGTAAAAGTCGATACCACTTCGCACCTTGTTTCAGATGTTCAATACGAGGATACTTTAGATAAAGCGGCAAAATCATCCCTGGCAAAAGATAAGAATTTTTATGAGCTGAAGTTTACGAATAAAGGCGGATTGATAATGCCGATAATTATCGAATGGACTTTTAAAGACGGCACAACGGCGGTCGATAGAATTCCCGCTCAAATATGGAGATTGAATGAACATAGCGTAACCAAAGTTTTTATTAAAGCTAAAGAAGTGAGTAGTATTAAAATAGATCCTTTTCGTGAAACTGCAGATATTGATGAGAGTAATAATAACTGGCCAGTCAGGGAGCTACCGTCCAAATTCCAGGTTTATAAATTGAAGCAGGCTTCAAGAGGCCAAAGTTCGGGCGGGAATCCAATGCAAAAGGCAATGAAAAAAAATATACAATAATTCCCCGTAATTTAAAAATATATTTCTCAAAATGTGGACCTTAAATAATATTTAAACTATAATTTGTTGATTATTAAATATTTATAATTTTCATAAATTTGGCAATATTTTTGTTCAATTATTATTGATTGTTGACTAAAATTTAATTTTTATCCATTATCCTCGTCGGACCCCCACTTTATTTTGCATTATTGTTTTGGAAAACCTGAATCTTTTTGAGCAGCATATATTTATTTGCTGCTCTTTTTGTATTACCAAATGAGATCACGAAGAACTAAGGTTTGTGCTTACAGGAATGCAGTGAACTGCGATATATTATGCAGGCTCAGTAATTATTGTAGCAGAATTATTTAACTCAAAGAGGTGTTTAGTTCGTTTGACCGTCCCTCACTTTTACTTTCTTTTTCCCGCTATTCTTTTTTTCGTAATCTAAAACCTCAGCAGGCTTGGCTATTTTTTTGGGTTCATCTGAAGCAACTTCCGTTTTTGGTTCCTGGAGTAAACGCCCGCGGTCATACTTCTCTAATTTCATCACCCTCCCGCTTGAAGGGTCATAATAAGTCCAGGCGCCATTCTTTACACTGTACTGTTCGGCTTTAACGATTTTATAACTTATGATCTCATTACTCCCCGTGCCGTAAACCGGGATCGTATCATAAGGGGCGTCTGGATTATATCCCTTCCAGTTTTCTTCCCTTGCTAATTCTCCAAGTGGCGTATAGTATTGACAGAGGCCGTCTTTGCCGCCATATCGATAATTTTCTATTGCTATTACATCACTTTGCAGATTGTATTTTCTCCAGGCACCTTCCTTCTTATCATTTGCAAAAACGCCTTCTTCTTCATATCCAGGCTCTCCGCGTAGCTCATCTACATGTACCACCCATTTGCCTTGCTTCAATCCCTTGTTGTCAATTGCGTTCAGGGTATCACCTTTAGCAGAAAGCTTGTATGTTTTATATTGCGCAATTGTTGCATTGCAGCACAGGACCGCTATAAATAAATAAAATAGCTTTTGAACTTTGAGCATCATAATTTCAGAAATATTTAATTAAATGACTTTGATTTCAAAAATACCAAATTACACCGTGGGTTATCCGGTATTATGGGTTTGTTTGTAACAATTTTAACCTTTACAGGCCCACTCATTAACCCGTGTAATGTAACGACCTGGTCA
>JBDTLZ010000167.1:0-8756 GCA_039934515.1 Ginsengibacter sp. | reverse complement strand
CAAAAAAAACCAACTAAACAAATATTGGACTAATTATATTTTCACTTTGGTATTAACTCCTTTAAATGCAATGGATTATTGGTTGGTTGCGATATAATTGATATATTATTGTATATTGTTGCATTAAAAAAAATATATATATTAAATTGATCCCTGGTATTATTTCGCAGGATTTTTAGCATAATTAAATGGAGACCTTACGTACAAAATCCCCAACAAACGAAGAATATAAATTTCTTGCAGGTGGTGGAGAAATGGGTATGCTAACCCGTAATAAAGATTGGAGTACAACTCCGGTCGGGAACATTGAAGGGTGGCCACAAAGCCTGCGCACTACACTTGGCATTATTCTTAATTCAAAGTTCCCGATGTTTTTGTGGTGGGGGCCTGAACTGGTTTGTTTTTATAACGACGCCTATCGCCCAAGTTTAGGGGAAAACGGCAAACATCCATTTATTTTAGGGCAGCGTGCAGAAGAAGCGTGGCCTGAAATATGGGAGATAATCCAGCCATTGATCAATAAGGTGCTTTCTGGCGGTGAAGCCACCTGGAGTGAAGATCAGCTTATACCTATTTACCGCAATGGTAAAATAGAGGACGTTTATTGGACATTTAGCTACAGCCCGGTGATTGATGAATTGGGGCACATTGCAGGTGTCCTGGTTACGTGTAGTGAAACCACAGAAAAAGTCAACGCATTTAGAAGTTTAGAGGAGAGCAAAGCCAGGTATTTTAACAATATTATGCAGGCGCCTGTTGCGATGTGTATCTTCAGAGGTAAACAACATACGGTTGAAGTCGCTAATGATATGATGCTCGAATTGTGGGGTAAAACTTCAATGCAGGTCATTAACAAGCCGATCTTTGAAGGGCTACCGGAAGCAGGCAGGCAGGGCCTGGAACAAATGTTGGATAACATTTACACAACAGGTGAAAAATTTGTTGCCAATGAATGGCGTTTAACCCTTCCACGCAATGGAAACATTGAGACTACCTACATGAATTTCGTTTGTGAAGCCTTAAAAGAGACCGATGGAACTATATCAGGAATAGTTGCCATTGCCTCTGAAGTTACCATGCAGGTTCTGGCGAGAAAAAGAATAGAAGAGAGCGAAGAAATATTTCGAACAATGGCAGAGGGCACGGATATTTTAATTTCCGTGAGCGATACTGCTGGTAATTTTACCTACTTTAACAAGGCATGGAGCGACCTTACAGGACGGGCAACAACAGACCTTCTACAATCAGGATGGAGCGATCTTATACATCCTGATGATCGCGAAAATTACATCCTGAACTTCCAAAAGGCTTTCAAAAAACGAGCGCTGTTTGCCGGGGAGTACAGGGTATTAAACAAAGAAGGCGATTATCACTGGTTGCTCATAAAGGCCCCGCCGCGTTTCAAAACCGATGGAACATTTGAGGGTTTTATTGCCGCATGCGTGGACATACATGAACGGGTCATCTACCAGGATAAATTGAAAGAAAATGAGGAAAGACTTAAGGAATCGGCCGAACGTCTGACCCTTGCTACTGAAGGCACACAGCAAGCGACATGGGATCTTAATTTACAAACGTACCAGATCATCCATTCTCCACGCCTGGCACAGATTTTTGGACATGAGGAAACTAAAATATTGACACACCCGGGGATGCGTGGCCAGATCCATCCTGATGACATACATACAATTGTTGAAAAGGCTTTTGAGATTGCCTTGCAAACAGGTACTTATTATTACCAGGCACGTGTAATTCACCCTGATAAAACAATCCGTTGGATTCGTACCCGGGGGAAAGTGATTTTTGACAAGAATCGTTCACCCTTAAGGATGTTGGGAACCCTGATGGATATTACTGATAGCCAGGTTGCCGAGGAAAATACTGCCCGGATGGCCGCTATCGTGCATTCTTCGGATGATGCTATTATAAGTAAAAATTTGGACGGTATCGTTAAGACCTGGAATGCCGGGGCAGAAAGAATATTTGGATATACAGCAGAAGAAATGATTGGCCAGTCTCTTATGAAATTAATTCCTTCCGATAAATCCGATGAAGAACCCAATATCCTGTCTTTGCTTAAGAAAGGGCACAGGGTTGATCATTTCGAAACAAAGCGTATTACAAAAGATAATAAGATACTGGATGTCTCGCTCACTATTTCGCCGGTGAGGGACAGTCACGATAATATAATTGGTGCATCAAAAATCGCCCGTGATATTACAAAGCAAAAAGAAGCTGAACAACTGATCATAACCAGCGAGCAGAAATTTCGTTTACTGGCCGATTCAATGCCTCAATTTATATGGACAAGTGATGCGGAGGGTAATCTAAATTATTTTAATAAAGCTGTTTTTGACTATGCAGGCTTAATGCCAGGAGAGATGCAAAAAGATGGCTGGTTACAAATAGTACATCCTGAAGACAGGGAAGAGAATACCAGGATTTGGCAAGAGTCAGTCAATACCGGGAAAGATTTTATTTTTGAACACCGCTTTCGAAGATATGATGGTGAGTGCCGGTGGCAGTTAAGCCGTGCAATCCCCCAAAAGGGTCCCACTAGAAAGATTCAAATGTGGGTAGGCACCAGTACCGACATACAAGCAATAAAAGAACAGGATCAGCAGAAGGATTATTTTATAAGCATGGCCAGTCATGAATTAAAAACGCCAATTACTTCGATAAAGGGTTATGTGCAGATATTACAAACTATGCATCTTAACAGTGAAGATGCTTTTCTTAAAAAATCACTCAATATTATTGACAAACAAATAGGAACACTTACCAATCTAATTTCAGATCTCCTTGATGTCTCAAAAATTAAGACCGGTAACCTGTCATTAAAGAAAGAGCCTTTCCAGCTCCAGGAATTGATCGTGGAAATTGCAGATGAAATAAGACATGTAAATCCGGGTTATTCCGTATGTATTTCAACAAGTAGCCAGGCGATTGTTTATGCCGACAGGGAACGGATTGGCCAGGTATTGATAAACTTTCTTACGAATGCAATAAAATATTCCCCGGGTTCGAATGAAGTAAGAATTGAAAGCGCCGTTGCCGATGACAATATTATCGTTTCAGTAAAAGACTCAGGGATAGGAATCAACAAACAGGACCAGCAAAAAATATTCGAAAGATTTTACCGTGTGGAAGGTAAAAATGAAAAAACGTTTCCGGGCTTTGGTATTGGGTTATTTATTGCTTCAGAAATTATTCGCAGGCACGATGGAAATATTGGAGTGGAAAGTGAGTCCGGGAAGGGATCGGTTTTCTATTTTTCGTTGCCCCGCATTATCCCTTGATTTGTTAAGCATGGATATGAAACAAACCCGCATACTAATCGTTGATGACAATGAAGACATTCTTTTCATGATGCAGGCCATGTTACAGCTTAAAGAATATAAAGTCTTCATAAAAGATAACTTTGAAGCTATTGAATCATTTATTACAGATGTAGCTCCCGACATGATTATTATGGATATGCTCCTGCGGGGTGCAGATGGGCGTGAAATATGTAAACGACTTAAGTCTACCGCAGTATTTTCGGGCATCCCCATTGTAATGATCTCTGCTCACTCACATATGGCAGCGGAATGTTTAGACGCCGGCGCCAGCCATTTTCTTGCGAAACCTTTTGCAATGAGCGATCTTTATGAAGTTGTTGACAGGACATTGGCATAATTTAAAACAGTAAAAGATGGGTGCATTCCAAAATGTCGTTCTTGCCCCTAACCCCTAAAGGGGAACAACTGTTCTTATTATTGAGTGTTATTAGCTATTGGATAAATTTAATGATTTGAGTGTTGCGACAATTTAAAATGCACCCTAAAAGATGCCCCTGAATTTTTGATAGCTTTATGGTTTATTCCTATAAAAATCAATCGGGATAATAGCAAAGTACAAATGGAAAAAAGGGTAAAATTTGATTTCGGGATCCATTTTACAAATGGAGGAAGTCTAAAGGGTACGGATTTTCGACTGGATATTTTCCGGGATACTATCTCCGATGAAGAACTGGCTGAATATATCATTGCAGACCTCCGGCTTCTCATGGTGGCACGTGTGATAATTTTAAATAAGGAAATTTTTGAAGAATCACACAAAAGAAAAGCAACTGGCTACAAAAGCGAAAAAGTCATTTTAGTTGATTTGAGCCACACAATTGAAAACGGGCTGGTGACTTACAAAGGCTTGCCGGCACCCATTATTTGCGATTACTTAAGCAGGGAAAATTCCAAACAGTTTTATGACGAAGGTACTCAATTTCACATCGCGAAGATCGAAATGGTTGCCAATACAGGCACCTACCTTGATTGCCCGTTTCATAGGTTTGAAAGCGGCAAAGACCTTTCAGAAATTGGCTTAGAATCTTTTACGGATATCGAAGCTGTCGTGATCCGCGTTCCTTATACTGAAACGCTGGCGGTCACAGAATCCCATTTAAAAGATCATGAGATCAGGGGTAGAGCAGTGCTGATTAATACCCGGTGGGACAGCCATTGGAACACAGAACGATACTATGAGGATCATCCTTACCTCACCGCTGCTGCGTCAGAATACCTGAGAGATTGCGGGGTAAAATTGGTAGGAATTGACTCACACAACATTGACAACACGGCCGGGAAAAGCAGGCCTGTACATACCACGCTGTTAGGGGCCGGTATTTTAATAGTTGAGCATCTTTGTAATTTATATTTATTACCAACCGGTGGTTTTACCTTTAGTGCAATACCGCCAAAATTTAAAGGTGTTGGAACCTTCCCGGTAAGGGCGATGGCTAAAATCCGAACGGGGGAGTAAGATAGGCTTAAAGGAAGGTGCTGATTATTCTAATGCCTAAGCTGTATACTATCATTGATAATGATCTCTTTTACTTTAGGAACATGCAATGTTTGGCTCATGAAATCTTCGATGGCAAGTTGCACACTCCGCAGGTCCCTCGATTTTATAAAGCTTCCGATTACATGATCGCCCGTATTGGGAAGTGCCTTTTTTATCTTTACTGTTGAGCCAAGCTCATCAAACATTTGCAGCATTGCAGGCACACTTACCACGCTGTCCTGGTGTATATTGTCTTTATAATAATATAACATAAGCAGGGGTTGCTTTACTTTTTCAAATGTTTCTTTGGTCATCGTCGTTTCTATCATTTCCTGTAACTGCACCAAAGCCTGCAATGTATAATGATAATACCAATACTGTTTATAAATAGTGCGGTCATCAATTGAAGTGATATGATCATTGCCCGTGATCATTTTGGCCAGGTTAAATCCCCAGTGGTTATTCAGCAGGTACGCGTTACTGTTATTAATGGCAATGTTTGGGCTGAGTAAAACCAGTGCGTCAACGTCTGCAGGGTACTTAACCGCAAGTTGCAAAGCATTGGTGCCACCGGTAGAGGTTCCCATCAAAATTATTTTATCGCCCAATTGCTTCCCTATTGCTAATGCCTGCTTCACGGATTCCCAATATTTGTCCACGGTAAGATTTGCCATTGGCTCAGTAGTGTCAATCCCATGTTCAGCCAGCCGTGACAAATAAATGTTACAGCCAAACTCTTTTGCTATGTTTCTATGTATGGGTTCTCCCTCTTCCTGCGATGCAGCAAAGCCATGCAGGTAAATGATAGCATATTCGGTTTTTTGCTTAAGCGAGTCATTGGCCCAAACTATGCGCGCCTGGTTATTGTCTTTTAACTTATGGTGTGCTTCATTATTTTGAATGTATGCTTCCAGTAATGCCGGTTGTAAAGGCACTGTTGGCATTGTAGTCACATATTCAGGCTTGTCAGGGCTGGGGCCAAGCAAGTAAATAGTCCAAAAAACCGCTACAATGATTAAAAGCCATTTTAAAAACCGCATGTGATTATTTTTGAAATAAAACTACAGGTTTTTTTGTAGTTCAGAGATTGAAGGTCACAGATAACAGCCCGTAATTTCGAAGGATCGTCGTCCACTAATATAAAGAAATCCCTGTTACCTCAACCTTTATACCTTCCTTAGTCACGAAAAACCGTCGGTTCGTCGCAGGATTTTTCAATCACTTGCTTTTATAGTATGGTTATCATTAATTTGGTGTTATGAAGAAAGCCGGGTATGCGGGAAAATGGATTACCGTCCTGCTTCATGCCTGTGCATGGGTGCTGTTATTCTCCCTTCCTGTATTATTAAGACCCTCTTATAACCCAAACGAAGTAAAAGCCAAACAGCGTAATTCACCCTGTATACTTAGGTAACGTTTATCATTTGTTAAGTATATTTTCTATTAACGCCTGCGTTTTCAGGCGTTAATTCTATGAATTCAATTCTACGATTGAAAAGAACTCAGACTTAAATATACTTCCGATCGGTACAATTTGTTTCCCGATAGAAATTTCATTTTTAGAGATGGTATCAATGTGAAGCAGTGAGACAATGTATGACCTGTGAACCCTTATAAATTTATCAGGTGGTAATTTTGTTTCAAAGGAGTTTAGGCTTTTCAGGGTTACAACCGGTTTATTTTTTCCATTAATATATACCTGGATATAATCTTTCATTCCCTTGCAAAAAAGGATGTCATCGAAATTAATTTTTACAAATTTGTATTCAGATTTAATAAATACAAAATCCTGTTTTGGTAAAATAGTAGACGCTATCATAATTGAAGTTTATGGTTGATTGTTTGAAGCATTTTTGATTATTACCGTGGTATAAGCAGAATAAAGTTCTCATAACAATTACTATACATGAGAATATCGGGGATTAGATGTTCTTTATAGATAAATCCTTTCGGCATATAGAAATATTATTGTGAAAAAAACAATCGGGTGACATTCGATCGGCTTTAATAAAATGCATGATAGCCAGTACATCAAAGACTGGTTTTTTGTCATAGTATTGTTTATGATTTGGGATCTTTTTTTCTGTAATTATCGATAGAGAAGGGTATACCTTCCCGGAAAATAACAGACTGTGTTGTCGGGTTATACTGTCTTCTGATGATAAGACGGATGGTGAATAACAACGAAATAAATTAGAAATTATGGAATACAGGCAATTGGGCAACACCGGGTTAAGGGTACCGGTTTTTGGTTTTGGAACAGCCACATTTGGCGGGGGAAATGAATTTTTTAAAGCATGGGGAAATACAGATGTTAAAGAAGCGAAGCATATGGTAGAACTTTGTCTCGATGCCGGGGTAAATCTTTTCGATACTGCCAATGTGTATTCGGGGGGAATAGCTGAAGAAATTCTTGGCAAAGCAATTTCGGGGCTACGCGACAAAGTATTGATCTCTACAAAAGTTACTTTTCCGATGTCTGATGGTATCAACGATTTTGGATCGTCACGGTTCAACCTGGTTAAATCCTGCGACGAAAGCCTGAAGCGGTTGGGCACGGATTATATCGATATATACCACATGCATGGATTTGATGCCAACACGCCTGTTGAAGAAACCCTTAAAGTTTTGGATAACCTTGTTCAAAACGGGAAGGTCCGTTACATAGCCTGTTCCAATTTTTCGGGCTGGCATTTAATGAAATCTTTATCGGTATCAGAACGTTACGGCTGGTCAAAGTATATTGCCAACCAGGCATATTATTCTTTGATCAACAGGGATTTCGAATGGGAACTTATGCCATTGGGTATTGACCAGAAAGTAGGTACGATTGTTTGGAGTCCATTGGCCAGTGGCATGCTCAGTGGCAAATACAGGCGGGGTCAGCCAATGCCACCGGAGTCGAGGGTAGCCCAGGGCGGCAGCCCGATTGTTGGTGGAGCGATAGATATTGAACGGCTTTATAAAATAGTAGCTGTATTAGATACCATAGCAAATGAAACAGGAAAGACTGTTGCACAAGTAGCCCTTAACTGGCTTCTGCAGCGGCCAACTATCGACAATATAATTATTGGAGCAAGGAACGAAGAGCAGTTAAAGCAAAACCTGGCTGCTACCGGGTGGAACTTAACACTTGAACAGGTGAAAAAGCTGGACGGGGTAAGTGATATTTTACCTCCATATCCTTACTGGCATCAACGCCAGTTTCCCATGTTGAATGCGGCGCCTGACTTATATGGCGGCAGATAATTTTTCGCATATACATGGCTAATGATATTATCCGGAATTTGCAGGTAGCATTTTTATGGCGGTTTGATAAATGCATCTTACTTTAGCAAATATAGATACCTGCTTATTAAGTTTATATAAATTTCAATTAAACCACTTTAAACTATTTGCTTATTTGCAGGCTGCTGAAATTGATCCGGATATTTTTGAACGGATGATAGCTGGAAAAACTTATTAAGTCGATGAATTTTTTAGTTAGGATAATGAGGTGACAAACTTGCAGGCAGCATTTTACGATTCACGAAACGATTAAAGCCCATTTAACTCCCAGGGTCATATTCTTTTCGTCGTAAACATTCCTGCCAATAAAAAGAAAATTCCTGCAAAAATAAATGACTCGCACAGTCCCATCCTTTCGCCCGTATCAATAGGGTTGGCAACAACCCTGGGAATGTGCAACAAAATAAACCAACCGGTAACCATCAACCCCGAAAGAAATGCAGCCCATCTTCTTGTAAACGGAAGCAAAATGCCTAAGCCGCCAGCAATTAGGCAAACAGCACAGAAATAAGTCCAGAAGGCGTGAAATGGAATGTAAGCGGGAATAAAATTTATTACAAAGGCTGCAAATTTAAAGTGCGCATATCCACAGGCGATAAAGAAGACCGCAAGCAACAATATGCCGGTTATCAGGAGGCTTTTTTCAAGAC
>JBDTLZ010000166.1:0-8998 GCA_039934515.1 Ginsengibacter sp. | reverse complement strand
GGAACTACAAAAGTTGAAGACTGGCCTAGCTGGACATTACCTGTTTTAAATTGGGCTAAATCACAAAATGCGATCACGGGTTATGCACATTCAGGGTGGGGCCTGGAACCAACCGAAAAAACCAACGAGCTGCCGAATTATATTTTGCCCAAGATGGATGGAATAGGCGCCAATGAATACATCGTTACTGTTACGCAAAACGCCGTTGATTTTTTTAGCGCTGGAGATACCCCCGCCCGCTGGGAATTGAATATGTGGTACCACACATTGAATTGCGGTTTCACTACAAGATTAAGCGGTGAAACAGATTTCCCTTGTATATATGATGAGCGGGTAGGCATAGCCAGGAGTTATTTCAAACAGGAAGGTAACCTTAGTTATGATGGTTATATCGATGCGATCAAAAGAGGCCGGTCTTATGTTTCTGAAGGAAACTCCCACATTATTAATTTTTCTGTCAATGACCTTGAGGCAGGCACAAATGACAGCCGGTTAAATTTGAAAAATAACGAATCGATAAAGATTTCCGCGTCAGTTGCTGCCAACCTTCCCGAGCACCAGGATAAACAGGGAGCCGCTATTGTGCAGACAGACTTTACCGAACAGCCCTACTGGGACATTGAAAGGGCGCGTATTGGAACGACCCAAAAAGTGCGGGTAGAATTGATAGTTAATGGATACCCGGTAGATACTACAGAGATCACAGCCGACGGTAAAATGAACGATATTAAATTCAACTATACAGTTACTCATTCTTCCTGGGTGGCGTTAAGAGTCTTTCCAAGCTCGCACACCAACCCGGTATTTATTACCGTTGATGGCAAACCCATTCATGAGCGTAAAAGTGCGGAGTGGTGCCGCAAAGCGGTGGATCAATGCTGGAAGATGAAACAAGCCAACATCCGGGAAGAAGAACGTTCTGCTGCCGCAGCTGCATACGATAAGGCACGTACAATATATGATAAGATCATTGCGGACTCCGCTGAACATTAAGGATCTCCCTTTTCTTAAGGTATCCTTGTTCTAAAAATAAAGCTTATGAAACCTTTTCTTTGCACTGTTTTGATAGCACTTTTGTTCCTGGCCAACAAAACTGTTACCTGTGCGCAGCAAAAAGATAGCCTTTGGCAAAAGCTCAAACCCTACTTTAATCCCCCGGCAAATTATGAAGGAGCGTTTGGTAAGTACCGGTCGCCATTACAATTTTATGATGGGAGCATGGCCAAAACACGGTCCGATTGGAACAAGCGAAGAAAAGAAATTTTGAATCGCTGGCAGGAGGTGATGGGTCTATGGCCAGCCCTTGTAACAAATGCTGCGGTAGAAATAGTTGACTCATCATATCGCGAAAATTTTATCCAGTACCATATCCGCTTTTCCTGGCGGCCAGGTGAAAAAACAGAAGGTTACTTACTTGTACCTGGCGGCAAAGGGAAAAAGCCTGCAGTCATTACTGTGTTTTACGAGCCTGAAACTGCTATCGGGTTAAAAAAACCCTACGTTGACTTTGCGTTACAGCTTGTAAGAAGAGGATTCATTGCATTATCGATTGGCACAGGAGCTACTGCTACTTCAAAGCCGTGGTCCCAATATTATCCGGATGCTGATAAAGCCATTGTGCAACCGCTTTCGATGCTGGCCTATTTAGCGGCGAATGCCTGGAACATGCTTTCCAGGTGGCCAGGTGTTGATTCTGGCCGAATAGGTATTGTGGGGCATTCTTATGGAAGCAAGTGGGCGATGTTTGCTTCTTGTCTTTACGAAAAGTTTGCCTGCGCTGCCTGGTCTGATGGTGGGATTGTGTTTGATGAATCGAGGCCGAATGTGAATTATTGGGATCCGTGGTATTTGGGATATTATCCACCTCCCTGGGGAGAGCAAGGCATTGTGGCCAGGAAAGCGGCAGGAAAAGGATTGTATTGGAATTTAGTAAAGGATGGCTACGACCTGCAGGAACTTCATTCACTTATGGCGCCAAGGCCTTTTCTTGTTTCCGGAGGCTCGGAAGATTCTCCGGAACGATGGATACCCCTCAATCACACCGTTAGAGTAAACAAGTTGCTCGGGTTTGAAAACCGGGTAGGAATGACCAACCGTCCTGATCATACACCAACCCCCGAATCAAATGAAATACTTTGCTCATTTTTTGAATATTTCCTTAAATATGACGGGCTAAATAAAAAGGCACATGGGAAATAATCGCGAATTTATGTTACGATGCCCATTGAATAAAACCCTTGTGTAGTTTATTTTCAAAACAGGCAATCATTTCTTATGTATAATCATTTGTACTTAAAATAATTCCGGTTTTATTTTGACCGGGTAATTAAATATCCCTGCAATGAATCTTGATGAAGTAAAACCGAAACCGATGGGAGATGCTCCCGGTTCACCTGAGAATTTTAAATTGAAAGATTTTCGGCCGGTATCTGTTTTCAATACTCCAAAAACGAAAATATCAGCCGCAAAATACCCGGTTATAGATATGCATGCACATGCATGGCAAAATGATACAGACCTTGATGAGCTGGTTAAAAGAATGGAAGCATCGAACATTGAAAAAAAGGTAATACTTTCATTTGAAACAGGCGCTGCATTTGATACGATCGTACAGCGTTTTGCCGGATACCCGGGAAAATTTGATATCTGGTGCGGCCTTGATTATACAGGTTATAATGAGCCGGGCTTGCAATGGATCGACCATGCAGTCGCTGAACTTGAGCGATGCCATAAAAATGGGGCAAAAGGTGTTGGCGAGTTGGGTGACAAAGGCCTCGGTGAATATTATTCCCGGCCTGTTCCGGGTTATGGTTTGCACCTCAATGATCGCAGGCTAAGCCCTTTGCTAAAAAAATGCGGGGACCTGAAACTCCCGGTAAGTGTGCATGTCGCTGACCCCATTTGGATGTACCTGCCTATAGATGTAAACAATGATGGATTAATGAATGCCTATAACTGGCGGATAGATACTACCGGTGGAATACCGGGACATGCACAAATGATAGCTATTTTTGAAAATACTGTACAGCAAAATCCATCAACTGCTTTCATTGCGTGCCATTTAGCGAATTGCTCACACGACCTTGCAATTTTGGGCAGGATGATGGATAGCTATGACAATCTCTATGCGGATATTACCTCACGGCTTAAAGAAATTGGGACAGTGCCCCTTTATGCAAAATCCTTTTTTGAAAAATACCAGGACAGGTTGTTATTTGGAAGTGATTTGGGTTATGATCCAAAAATGACTATGGATTTTGCGACACAGTTATACCAGGCAACCTTTAGAATATTAGAGTCTGCTGATGAACACATCTATGAGCATGACTTATTCAAATATCATTGGCCTTTGTATGGGCTTCAGCTTCCTGATACGATCCTAAAAAAAGTGTACCGCGAAAATGCAATAAAATTAATGAGCCTGTAGCCAAACAAATATTGTTGCTTCCCCTAAATCCGGCAGTCAGGTATTTATTTATCCAGGGCCGGCATTTTCAGTAATGGTTTTAACAGACCGGCGACTTTCCAATACCCTGCTTCATTCGGGTGCACCCCATCGCTAAAAAGCGATTCATTGATCGTACCATTTCTTTTTAAAAGAAATTTGCCTGCATCAATATATGCAATATGTAGGGTGGCGCTAAGTTTTGCAAGTTCTTTGTTTACCCCGATAATTCGTTTCTCCTGTTCATGCCTTGGCAATAATCCAATTAACAAAACACCCGCCTTGGGTTGCCGTCTTTTTACTGCTGTAACCAGCATTTTCAAACCAGCCACAATCTCTGCATTGGAATTGAACTCCAGGTTGTTGGTCCCAATCATGATCATTATTTGCTCTGCTGAATATCCATCCAGTTCATCGTGATAAACCCGCCATAATACGTTTTCGATACGGTCCCAACCAAAACCGAAATTCCGTACGCCAATTGGTTCAAAAATTTTATTCCAGGATTCGGCGCCCCTGCTATATTTTGCAACAGGCCTTCCACCCCAATAATGGGTTATGGAGTTTCCCAGGAACACTATTCGCGGGGGTTCTGATTTATTAAGGTTTATCAATTCATTGTGCCTGGTTTCCCAATCATACGTATTCGCATCACGGCTTTGGGTGCAGGGTTGGGTGGTAGTAAAGATGCCTCCGGGTTCGTTTAATATTAACCGGATCTTTTTTTCGTATGCATCCGCATAGCGTAACATGCCGAGGTCGGAAGGATGCACGCCGTCAACGGTGCAATCAATATCCAGGTTAATTTCTTCTTTCGTTAAGAGGAAAATATTTTTTACACCTTTTGACGTTAATTCTTTGAAGGTCTGTTCCATTGTCTTATTCAGTTCTATATATTCTTTTCGTTTGGCCGTATTGATCATCCCGTCTGAAAAACCCGCGTGTTCAACAAGAAGAACAGGCACGCCGGGTCGCTTTTGCTGTAGGCCCGCTATTGACGCTAATACCCGTTGTTTTGTCTCTTCAGGACTGTCCATATTTGGCAGGCAATCCAGTATATATATTTTTGCGTCAATTTCTGTTAGCAGGTTGATAACTTCATCCTCAAGTTTTCCATTTGCCCGGAAACCAAGATTTATTACTGGTCTTCCGGATTTCCTGCCAAGAATGGAAGCCCATGCCATTCCAGGCCTTGACGCACACCCGCCTTGTGCTATTGACGTGCCATATACTACTATCGGTTTATCAATCCTGGCAGGCAGCGGCGCAAATGGCGCATTTGTTGGAACGCCGATTTCAAGCCAGGTAACCATGTTATAAAGTGGCAAATACAATTGGTATTCCCGACCTTTATTATTATATGGATCATTTGCATCAAGCCCCGAAAAATGATATTGAATGGTATCGCCAAAAGAACATGTTGCACCACACCAGCGCCACTCACCATCACTGTTGACTGCATACAAATCAACCCCGCTCGTACCTGTTACCGGCATTATTGGTATGGCTGCATCACCCGCTACTTTGTACCGCACAATAATATCAGTTGTGCTTGACCTGAACCGTATCGATAAACCGGCTGAGTTATGGGATAAATTCCATACGGGCTCCCTAACCTTTTTTTCGGCGCGTGCGGGCAAACGGTCATAACGGTATTTTACTTCTTTTGGCCAGGCCTGGCCTTCAACTGCGGGAGTAGTGTCCTTAGCGGGATCCCACCAGGTATAGGCAGTTGTAAGTTGTGAAAATCCAGCTGCGCAAAGAATAACGGCAAATACCAGGATTAGTAACAATTTCCTCTTCATGCTTGTTGATTGTTGCCTAGTTATGTAAAAAAACATGTTGAATCGAATGCTCATTTTCCCATGTGCATAAAATTGTTGATGCATCAATAGCCAACATTTCAGGATAACCGGTGACTCCTCCCAATTCTACAATTTCGTTTCGGGCGCCGCGCAGGTAAAGCTTTCCTTTATTTACAAAAGCGATATAATAAATACCATTCATTCCTGCTATGACACCCTGGCGTCCTTTGGCCACGAACAGCTCTTTCTTTCCCTGTTCGCAGGAATAAACATTGCCTTTTCGCTGCCAAACGGTTTGGATCGCATCGTTGTTTTCAATCATTAGCCCACCGCCATCCATTGGGCATCCATTTAAAGCCCAGCTCTCTTCTCCCAGTTTTTGTGCCGTGCCAAAAGTTTTGCCACCATCTTTGGACTGAATGAGATAAAGATCACGGTTGCCTTTTAAATTATTGCGGAACATGATAGCCACCAGTTGATCTTTCATCACAACAGATGGTTTGCAGCATTCACATACGGATCCGCCGGGAGATCTATAGATAAGTTGGTTCTTTCTCCATGATTTCCCCGCATCGACACTACGGGCACCATAAATATTATTTTTTTTCCCGTTTCGCAGGTCAAGCCACACTGCAAAAAAATGACCATTGTTATTTGATGCGAGCGAAAGAAAACCTTCTTTGGCTATATTCTTTACATCATTGATGCGGGCACCTCTCTCCCAGCTTTTTCCTGGTTTTGTTTGCAACCACGAAGAAAAATTTCCCGATGTATCAGGCGCCGCGATCAGCAATTGATCTTTGTTGCTAAGGATTTTTGGCCCTCTTCCGCCAACATTGACCAAGCCCTTCAGAAGACCAACAAATATGGGGGCAGAAAATTTTTCTTCTTTTTTACCTGAATAAGAAAAAAAAATGCTGTCCCCCGAAGCAAATGCGAGGTATACCTTCTTATTGTCTTGCGCCAGGGAAGGCGCTTCCCCATTCATGACGTTACCAGCATCGTGTGTGATTAAAGTATTTTGCCCTTTTAACTTGCCGGGAGCAAAAAACATGATCAACATACTGGAAATCCCGATAAAATTTTTAAACTTAATCATGTTGCAGTTTTTATAAATTCGTGGCCTTATTTGATAAAATATTCTTCGTTCCGCCATTGAATGTAACCGGGATACATCAATACCATATCCTGTTCAGGATGATCCTTGCTATAATTAACGAGGCGATCGAGATCGGCGGGCTTAAGACTTGCAAAAGCTTCGCAATGTATTAACGAATATTCCACGTATGTTTTTAACCGTTGAAGCCTGGTAGTGATCTCCGGCTCCTTCGTTTGGATTAATATGCTGTCCAGCGCCTTTATGATTTTTCCGGAGGAAACCCGTACGCCTTGCAGTCTTGTTTTTGAAGATTCGATAGGCCGGCTATAAGGTTCCGGCTGCAATTCGGTGAAGATGGATTTGAAAACTGCTTCTACTCCAGGCGCGTGGCTGCCATAATAACTTTTGCAATATTCACTTATTGCTGAAGGCACGTCAAATGTAGAATCCCAGCACGCCTGGGCAAAGAACCAATTATTGAAAGAGGAACGCCACCAGTTTTGCATCGGAAGGAACAATGATATTACACCGCGGAAACCCAGCTCATTTGCATGGCGGGAAATGTTTGCAGAATAAGCCGGCCTGAGCCATACATTATCACAGGTGCGATAGTTATCGCCCATATAATATTCGAATTGATATGCACCGCCCGACTGTCGTGATTTTTTCACCCATCCCCGGACAAGGCTGTCCATTTGACCCAGGTCGGGGCACCAGAGGACAGACATATTAGATGGCAGCTTATCCATTTTTGGTGGCGTCCACGTTTGCGTTTTATAGGCAAGATGTTCCACGATCATATCAGGACGCACTTCTTTTACTTTTTCAGCAACGCGCATAGTTGCCCTGAATACGGTCTCCGGATCTTTGCAGTTATCACATTCGCAATATCCGCCGCCGTCAAGGGGCCATGTGCCAATGATATGAAATTCAGGATGCCTGGCGGCATAATTTGCTATGGCTGTAGCATAATATTCTACGCCCTCCTTATTTGAGTAACACATTTGGCCCGAATACGGAGGCTCACCAAGTTTTCTTACTCCATTATTCAATGCAAACCAGTCCGGATGGTCTTTAAACAATGACCGCGGAAAAAAAACAGGCGCACAATGCTCGCTCATTTCAATTATAAATCCCCGCTTTTGCAATTCGCCCAGCAGTTCACCGCTTACTTCTTTCCAGATGGTGCCATGCGCCGGCCCGTCGCTATCACTTGGACGATTTTCAGACACCAGGATAAAATTCATTTTATTTTTTGCCATCCAACTGATCATATTTCTTCCGAGTTCAACACTGTTTGCCTGTAATCCATATAGGGCAAGACCCCTGTGTTCAAGAACAGGGTTATAAATGTGACTGTTGGGTGTAAAGTCAACAAAGGAGTGGGAGGGTATTATTTCTTCTTTTTCTCCTGGATAAAAAAAAGAACAGCCCGCTTTTCCAAGTAAAGTATAGGCACCATAAAGCAATCCGCGGCTTTCTTTTGATGATAGTGTGATGCCTTTTTTACCAATTTCAATGCTATAACCGTCCCACTTTATTTCTTTGGTGTCTTCGATAACCAATCGGATAGCTCCGTAACTTGTGTTGTCACCGGATGCGCTTACCGGAAGTTCTTTCCCGGTTATTTTTTTAAAATAAAATTGAAGTTCGGAAGCAGCAAATTTGATTATATCATCTGCATTTTTAGGGATAATGATCTCCCTCACATTTCCATTTTCGCCGATAGTGGCCTTGTGATCTTTATTTCCTTCGCTACAGCTTTGAAATAGGGAGATTGCAAAAAGTGCAGCTCCTGCCATTGGTAACAGGACACGACTTTTTAATGTAGCAGCGATGTGTATATTCATTAACACGTTTATTTTTAGTTGTAGAATTTCGGGTTTCCAGGGTTGTGATCAAAAGAATTGATAACTGTTGTAATTGCACAATACGAAATGTATATGGTACTCAGTCAGTTTCCAGTGTAAACGGAAACTCCTGGTTCTCCGGCTTAAGAGGAATAGAAAGGGTGGCTATCGCATGTACCAGATCGTTTTCAGCCTTACCCTTGTAGGGATTGTAAGTATATACAGGCCAGGAAAGATGCATACCCGGTGGAAAGTGCAATATCCAGCCATTATGTTTTAACACGCCACCCAAATCCTTATCGTCAAGTTCAACTTTATCAGTACCAGGGGTTATTTTCTTACCGCTGCCGGTTTCTAAGGTGTCGCCGGGTTTAAGTACCAGTTGCAATGTCATTCCGGAAGTTGCATCACCCCATTTGTAGGTTGTTGTAAAATGAAATTTTATTTGCTTTTCAGATGGTTTGGGAACTTCTAAAATGGCAAAGTAGGTGTTGTAGGCAATCGCAAGCCGGTCAGATCTTTCATCCATATCCAGGCGGCTGCTTACGGGCATGTGGATACTATCATGCCCGATAACCTCTGTAAAGGTCGCGAGTTCCGGCTGGTGTTTAGAATTTGCCCCGCTAATGATCAATCCTGTTTTTTCGTTGAAGATGCTCAGGTTGCACTGGCGGTCAAGAAAGAAGGTGTTTAAGCTTACGGGTGGTGATATAATACCCGATAAGCTAACAACCCACGGGCCTGTTTTACGAATTCCACCGCACACCTTCATTGCATGCATGTAATTGTGCTGGTCTTG
>JBDTLZ010000165.1:0-34131 GCA_039934515.1 Ginsengibacter sp. | reverse complement strand
CCCAAACTTTA
Source organism: Ginsengibacter sp. (assembly GCA_039934515.1). Lineage (GTDB taxonomy): Bacteria > Bacteroidota > Bacteroidia > Chitinophagales > Chitinophagaceae > Ginsengibacter. Next base: position 34,120 of record JBDTLZ010000165.1, on the reverse strand, counting down.
TTTGAGCAATTTTCCGGAACCCATAAAATAAATTACTTTGATTTATAACACAGGCTATTATTGTAATTCAATCTGACTACTTCGCAATTCCTACTACCTTATATTTAACAGCTCCACCCTCTGCATCTTCCTTAAGATAGGTATCATCAGGAGCAACATATAATTTTTCACCATTAATGGTAACTACTCTCGACCCCTCCGGCAATTGAGTTACGATATCACCCATTTGTAAGGAAGCCGGCGGTGCTGCCACGTCGTTATTTGCCGGCGGCACACTATTTTCCATCGCTCCGTTATCCCCTGTATTATTTATTTCACCATTTTTTCCAACTACCGTATACATAACCTCTCCCCTGGAACTTCTGTCTTCTTTATAATAAGTGCCGTTAAGCTCATACATTTTTTCACCATTGAGGAGAACGGATTTTGCACCTTTTGGCAAAGAGTAAACGCTGGCACCCATTGGTGGATCAACCACTTCATAATCGCTATTGTCATATTGCCTGTAATAAATACCGTTGTAATAATAATACGGATAACCGCCGATGAACAAACTGGAGTATCCTAAGGGAAGGATATTTATGCGAAGGCCAAGAGGGGGAAATATTGGCTCATAGTATCCACCATAATAGCCATAATAATATCCATTATAAAAATAATAGGGATTGCCTCCGAAATAAATGGAAATGTGGTTCCTTGGAATTATGCTATACCGGGGGCCATAGGCAAAACCAAAACCCCTGCTATACCCGCCCGGATAATACCCGGTTCTATAATACCGGTTGTTATACCTGTTATTATTGTAAGAATAATTGTTATTGCTATACCGGTTACTGCTATACCTGCTGTTGTAGCTCCTGTTATTATTATACCTGTTAGTATAAACAGTATTGCCCCGGTTATACTGGCCAGGGCCACGGTTGGCCCTATCTGTAGTAATACGATTATCCCTCTCTCCTAACCTTGCAACATCATTGCGAACCTGGCTATTGCGAACGCCACCTCCACGGTTGGCAACGATTTGCCGGTCTGCTGGCTGCCTGTTTACAGAAGGAGAGCTGGGCCTGTTCCCGAAGTTTCCGCGGTCAACCCTCATTTCAGAACCGCCCGGTCTACCGGGCCTGTCGTTACCCCGTTGAACGGATGTATTCATTTCCCGCCTTTCTCCACTGCGTGATGACGAGCCATTGCCGCCAATACTCCCGCGATTTCTCTGTGCTTCAGCACAATTAAACACCCCTGCGGTAAAAACTGCCAGGAGCAAAATATTTGTAAACGTTTTCATATCATTTTTTTTAGGTAAAAATTGCTAACCAAATTTAAATTAATTATTCCTTCCATAGTAAGACGCTTTTGTTAAATAAAAGCGCTTTCCATCATCTCTATTTAACAGATTATTTTATTATGTGAATCGGTTTTGCAATCATTTTTATCACTTACCGGCTGGTATCATTTGCAAAGAGACCGGCTTGGGGATTTTAACCTTTTCCTGTGTTTCTTGTAGAAGCCCCGTCTGCTTGTTTATTTTGAAGATAGAGATATTGTCACTTTCCTGGTTTCCCGCAAGGAGGTAATTTCCAGTGGGATCAATAACAAAACTTCTTGGCTCCTTTCCCAATGTTGATTGATAACCTTTGAGGGCCAGTTTACCTGTATTACTATTAATAGAAAATACCGTAATATTGCTTTCATCACCGCGATTTGATGCATATAAAAATTTACCGTCGGGAGAAGTAAAAATTTCTGCGCTACCGGGCTGTCCCTTATATTCCTTAGGATGTGTGATAATATCCTGTATTTGTTTCAACTTACCGTTATTATAGTTGAAAACAGTAACAGAGCCACTTAATTCATTAATTACATAAGCGAATTTTCCCCCCGGATGAAAGGTAATATGCCTTGGACCATTTCCGGGAGTGACTTTGGCATACGAGGGCGATGCGTGTGAAAGAGGTTGAGGCGATAACGCATTGAATTTATAGATCATGACCTTATCCAATCCCAAATCCGGAGTGAATAAATAAGCACCATCCGTTGAAAAAGCAGTGCCATGAACATGAGCTTTTTCCTGTCTTTCTTTATTGATACTGGTTCCGGAATCCTGCATTAATTGTGTATATGGCTTTAGAGAACCATCTGTTTCCAGCGGAAATATCGACAGATTACCACCTGTATAATTAGCCACGGCAAGCCATTTGCCGTTTTTACTCAAAGCAAGGTGGCACGGATCGTCTCCTCCTGTAAGCTGGCTGTTGAGAAATTTGATCGAACCGTTGCTCCTATTGAATGAATAAGCACTAACTCTCCCAGGGTTAGTTCCCCCGGTTTCATTTACCGCGTAAATAAAATTGCCATTCTTTGAGGCCACAAGAAAAGAGGGGCTGGTAGCGCTATCAGTATTACTTATCCAGGTCGCTTTACCGGTTTGTGCACTAAAATGATAAATATAAATTCCTTTACTACCACTACCGGTATAAGTTCCTGCAACCAGGTAAAAGTTTTGAGAAAAAGAGAAAAACGAGCTTAATAAGAAAGCAATCAACATGCGTAGCTTCATTATTTTAAGTTTTTAAATTATAAAAAATAATTTTTAAAATCGTTACAAATTAGCATGAAAGTCTTAATACCTGTTTTAAAAATTTCCTGGCGGATATTTTCCTTTATCAAAACGATCAACCGTGGAATTGCGATCCGGCGTTTACCTGCATGATTGTTTTTATATTTATCCTTGCCTGAGCACTTGAAATTTATCAAATTTTTCGATGGGCATATAATTAACGTGGACATTTTCTACCCTGGCATTTTCAGGCCCATGCCGGCACCAGGCAATAAATACATCCACTGCACGGTCCTCACCCGATATACAGGCTTCTACCTTACCATCGTCTCTGTTCCTGATCCAGCCTGAAATTTCATGGCTTTCTGCAATTTCCTTAGCCCTGGCTCGAAAAAAAACACCCTGGACCCGGCCTTCAATTTCTAAATGGGCGGTTTTCATTCTATAAAGATAAAAATAAGCGTCAATTTTAAAGTACGCTACAACAATGAAGGCCAACACAAAAACGTATTTATACGAGGATAATCCCGCAAATTTACCCCAATTTATAAACGCAGTTATACCACTTACACCGTAAATCCAGAAGGCCAAACATCAGGCAGTACTGCTCTTGTACAGGCGCCTGGGTTATCTATCTTTGTATCAGAAGTTGATTGATGTTCAACAAACATTAATCAGATATCCAAAATCCATTGAAAAGAACCAATCCAAATCCAAAAAAACCAATAAATCCAATATCAGTCAACTTCTGTTTTTTAATTCAATACCTGTCAATAACTAATTTATCCCAATGAAAACCGCCGGTAAAACGGCATCCCAATTATCCTGAAGAAATAACCACAACCCACAGGATTAATTTATTAAAAACTTCTGCATCAACATGCGGAAGTTTTTTTTTAGCTTTAATGACTGCCCTTTTTTATTCAGTATGTAAGAATTTTTATTCGCCTAAATCAAATAAAATCGAATTGCTGAGACCATACGGTTAAGAACGCCGTTTCCTATTGAAAATCGCAATTCTACGAGCCTTTTACCGGTAAATTAGCAGGCAGCAATACGTTAAAACACTATTAAATCAGTAAATACTGCAGCAAAAAAATCAGGCAGTACTGCTCTTGCACAGGCACCTGTGTAATGTATCTTTGTATCAGAAGTTGATTGATGTTCAACAAACATTAATCAGATATCCAAAATCCATTGAAAAGAACCGTTTCCAAATCCAGGAAAACCAATAAGTCCGATATCAGTCAACTTCTTTTTTTAGATTTCAAAGCCCTGTTATAAAATTAATATCCCAATGAAAACCGGCCCTTTAAAAAGGTCATCACTTAATTTTATCCTTTAAAAAACTACCAAAACCTCTGGATCAAATTATTTAAAAATCCTGCAGCAATGCAGGTTTTTTTTTGCCCGCCTGCCAGCAAAATTATTTCCAGACAGCGAATACAAAATGTGCTCCTGGTATAGGATATACAACCCGGGAAGCAACTACTCTAAACGCTCCAACTTGTCCCTAAACCCGCTAATTTCTCCAGGTTTTCTAAACCCGTTTAAAATAGCTAATTCTTTTAAACCGCTGCTGGCGCCGGAAACTTTTACTTATAAACTAAACCCAATGCCTTATTCCTGTTTTAAGGCGGTAAGTTCAAAACTGCCTGCTGCCAAAAAAAGATTTGTAATAGTTTGTAACAATGCTAAACTTTGGGTGTCTAAACAGCTAAATTGAGTCGATGAAAAAGATATTTTTTCCTTTTTTAATGTTTTCGATTGCCAGCGCTTATTGCCAGCAACAATCATTCAGGGTAGAAGTATCTGGCGTTGGCCAACCTGTTATTCTTATTCCGGGATATTCTTACAGCGGAGATATTTGGAAAGAAACCGTCGATAATCTGAAAGCCCATTACCAGCTGCATGTAATTACAATCGCAGGTTTTGCCGGCGTTCCTGCGATTGATACGCCGATCCTAAAAACTGTAAAGAGCGACCTTTTAAAATATGTGACGGACAATCATCTGAACAAACCGGTACTAATCGGGCATAGCCTTGGTGCATTTATGTGTCTTTGGATGGCTAGTGAAGAGCCCTCATTATTTTCAAAAATCCTATGCGTGGATGGCGTGCCGTTTATTTCCGCAATGATGAATCCTTCCATTACTGCAGACCAGGTAAAAAAAAATCCGGCTTATAATGTGGGAGCAACTAATTTCAAAAACATCCATCAAAAAGAGTTTGCCGATAATCAATTAAAATCCCTGCGTACCCTATTAAGTGATACAACGCAAACCAGGTTAATTTCTCAGTGGACAGCCGCGGGTGACCGCAAGACATTAGGCTTCACATTTGCTGAAATGGCTTCAACAGATCTAAGGAAGGCTATCGCAACTATTAATATCCCGGTTCTGATCCTTATTAGTTCTATAGGGGCCAGGGAACAATCAAAGAAAACTCTCGATCAGCAATATGCTTTACTTCCTGATAAACGAATAATATTCCCGGCCGGTAAACACCTGGGCAAGTATAATAATTCATTATGGTTCAGGGAGCAGTTAAAAAATTTCCTGGTAAATGGCCTGGCTGATTAATAGCGGTGTATCGCAAAACCGCGGATCAATTTTTTTAAGAAATGAACAAAAAAGAAGTTTCATTCACTCATGAAAATGGCACCATTGATGGAATTTATTGGAATGCCGGACCTGATTCACCATTGATAATCGTTATCAACGGGCACAATGGGTTTTACAATTATGGAATGTTTCCATACTTACAGGAAACCCTTGCCGTAAATAATATCTCGAGTTATAGCTTCAATTTCAGTCACGGTGGCATTAAAGGAGGTGCTGATTATTTTGAAGACCTTATTAACTATGAAAAGAATTGCATGCGCCTTGAAGTGGAAGATGTGATGGGTATATTACGTAACCTCCATTCGGGTAAATTTGAGGAACATGAAACGCTTGTTCTGCTGGCACATAGCCTTGGTGGCGTTCCATTAATTTTTTCAGCAAAAAAAGCCCGGGAAGAAAATATCCACATTGATGGAGTTGTTTTAGTAAGCACAGTTAAGCAACTAAACTTCTGGCCTTCTGAAATGATTGATGAATGGCAACGGGATAAAGTTTATTACAAAAAAAATAACCGTACCAAACAATTGCTTCCGCAGGGAAAGGAATTTCTGGATGAAGTTTTGCAAAGTGTTTCCGAATGGAATGTAAAAGATGGAATTACCGGGTTAACAATGCCGATGCTTATACTTCATGGCGAAAATGATGAAGCTATCCCGGAAGAGCATGGAAGATCGCTTTTTGAATGGGCCAAACCACTAAATAAAAGGTCCCTGCTAAAAATAATTCCCCAGGCAACACATACTTACAATACCAAACATCCCTTTGAGGGATCAACGCCACAACTTGACGAAATGATTAACGTTGTTGTAATGTTCGTAGAAACAATGTAAAGTTCAGAATGAAATACTTGCGATTTACTTTCACAAAAATCCAACACTTAATAATGCATTCTTCTGCCCTCAACCCCTAGCTTTGTTGCTATATCAGTTCCGCTTAATGAAAACAAAATTTACCCGCCACATTTGCCGCTTGTTTTTTTTAATCTGCGCTGCAGGATTGATGGCATTTCTTCCCGGGCAATCGATAGCACAAAATAAGGAAGTAACTATCAAGGTTGTTAACCGGCAAACCCATCCTGTATCATACGCAACTTTGAAAGTTATCCCTGTTAATGATTCAATACATTTTTTTGAAAAATTAACTGACAGTTCCGGATCAGCAGTTTTTAATCTTATAGAAGCCAATCGTTATAAAGTAAGTGTTACCTCGATAAATTATGCTCCTTTTCAAAGAGGCATAGCTATAAAAACGAATACCACGTCTTTTACATTTATTCTTGAAAATGCTAACAAAACCCTCGAGGCTGTAGTAGTTCAGTCAAAAAAGCCTATCATGAGGCAGGAAGATGATAAAACTATCGTTGACCCTGAAAACCTCGCGGCAAGTTCCACCAATGGCTACGAAATTTTAGAAAAAACACCAGGCCTTTTTGTTGACCAGGATGGGAATATTTATTTAAGCAGCACCACCCCGGCAACTATATATATTAACGGAAGGGAACAAAAAATGAGTACTGCTGATATAGCATCTCTTTTAAAAAGCCTTCCTCCGAATTCGATAACCAGTATCGAAATTTTGCGAACACCGTCGGCAAAATATGATGCGTCCGGTGGGGGCGGCATTGTAAACGTTGTGTTGAAAAAAGGAATAAAGATTGGGCTAACGGGGAGTATAAACGCAGGAATGAACCAGGGCAAATATGGAACCCGTTTTGCAGGTATCAACCTGAATAACAATAATGGTGCATTTTCAGGTTACCTGAATATTCAGTACACCCACAAGAATACCTATGATGAAATAAAGACCGACAGGATATTTGCACCGGACTCGGTATTAAAACAAGACGCAATAACTACCTATCCGGGAAATAACTATTACCTGGGTTACGGTATGAGCTATGAACTCAATAAGAAATGGGAGGTTAGCTATGATGGCAGAATAACGCTCAATGATGCCCGTAACAGTTCGGTGAATGAGAGCGCCTTAAGTGAAATAAGTACGGCCGGTATTTTCGGAAATAACATAGCAAACGTGAACAATAAAAGCAATTCTGTTTTCCTGTCCCAAGGCATTTCATCAAAATTGAAGATCGATAGTATAGGTTCTGAATGGACTAATGATATATCTTACAATTACAGCCCTAATACCACCGGCCAGCTATTTATTACCAATTTCACAAAACCTTTTATTACATCCGCTTCCGGAGATGGAAATATAAAAACGCACCTGGACTTTTTCTCTGCCCAAAGTAACCTTGTGTGGAAATTTCCAAAAAAACTTACCCTGGAAACGGGTTTAAAAACGACGATAACCGGTTTTAAGAATAACACGGCGTATTACAGCATGAACGGAGGCGTAAGAATTAAAGATGAAATAAGAACAAGTTCTTACGATTACAAGGAAAGCATCAACGCCGCCTACGTACAGGCGTCTAAGACTTTATTTGGAATAACGTTGAAAGTAGGCACAAGGCTGGAAAATACTTCGATGAAAGGCAAACAAAAAATACCAAATGATACCACATTTACTATTAACCGCACCGACCTGTTTCCCTATGTGTACCTGAGCCGTTCGTTAATGAAAATAATGCGGTATGATTTACGCGGCTATCTCGTATATCGCCGTACAATAAGCCGGCCGGGCTACCAATTATTGAATCCATCTCAACGATACGTTGATCCTTATTTATTCGAAACCGGTAACCCCGCTCTCCGCCCCCAGTTTACCCAAAATTATGAAGCAAATATTTCCGTGGATGAACGTCCCATTTTTGCACTGGGAGTAAACGACACAAAAGATATTTTCACTAATGTTGTTTACCAGTCAGATACCAGCAGCAGGGTCGCCTACCGCACTTATGACAATTTAGGCAGTAATAAAGAAACTTATTTTAGAATTTTAGGGGCCATTCCGCCGGGTGGAAAATATTTTATTGTTGGAGGATTTCAATACAATCATAATTTTTATGAAGGATCTTACGAGGGCAAACCATTATCATTTAAAAAAGGAAGCTGGTCGGTCTTTAGTTATCAAACGCTTAAGCTGTCTCCAACTTCACAGCTCACGTTGAATGGCTTTGCCCGGTTTAAAGGACAGCAACAATTTTATGAACTTAGCCCGTTCGGCGCATTGAACCTTAGCATTAACAAGCAATTTCTCAATAAGAAATTAATTATTACAGTCAGTGGCACCGACTTGCTTTATACCAATAATAATGATTTTACGCTCAAGCAGGGAAGTGTTTCGGCAAGTGGTTTCAGAAAATCTGATACCCGCAGGTTGGGTATTAACGCCCGTTATAATTTTGGGATCAGGAAAAAAGAAGAAAAGACATTTTTAAATGAGGAATCACCTGAAAAGCTGTAACATAATATCCGTGGAACTAAAAATCCGGCTATAATAGCCGGATTTTAAAATGGTGTCATTCAATTTAAGCATTGACGGCCTTTTGTGCATCCCTGTATTTCTTGATAATATCATGAGATGTTTTTAGTGATGATTGCTGATCCGTAATTAGTTGCCTTGTTTCTGCACTGATCTCTGCATCAGAGGCAAGGGCATCTCTATATGCTTTTTGAGCAGCGTCTTCACCAAATTCGCAGGATTCAAGTATAGCTTGCCTGTCTTTGCCTGAAAATGTGGCTTTCACATCCATCCACGCCCTGAAAATCTTGCCACTATTCGTCGTACCAGTAGTTGGCGCTCCTCCCATTCTTGTTACCTCGTCAGTAAGCTGGGATGTATATTTCCGGCTTTCATTTGCCATTTTATTAAAAGTTGCCCGCAAATCGACATCTATTGATTTCGCTTCTTCCGATGCCTTGTCGTAACCCGTTGTGCGGTCATTATTGATCCTGATAAGATCATTTAAAACTTCGGTTAATTTTTCATTAGTGCTCATAAAATATATTTTTGTTTAGAACCTCTAAACTAAAACTGTGCCATTGGTTAACCACGGTATGGGGCTCATTTGATAGTGATCATCATTATTAGTAGGGTAATTTTTTCCACTCATGTTTTGCATTAATTACTCATTCATTTTGTTATTTTTAATTTTGTGCAGGAATGTTGCTAAAAATTATTTAAAAGCTTAAACAATATGATTGAAATTATACATGGATTACCCGGGTATGTGACAGCTTTCAGGGCTACTGGCAAAGTTACAAGGGATGATTATCTTACCATAATAAATCCCAGGGTAAAGACAGCCATTAACACCTTCGGTAAAGTGAACTACCTCCTTGTATTAAATACAAAGCTGGGAAACTATACAGCAGGTGCATGGGCTGAAGATGTACTTTTAGGATTTAAATATTTTACGCGCCTTAAGAAGCTAGCGATCGTGACAGAAAGGGATCAAATAAAAAAATTCACAGATATTTTCGGAAAGTTAATTCCGCCTGATACAAGGGGTTTTAAAATGGAAGATCTCAGCGTCGCCAAACAATGGATTTCAGGGTTATAATAAGGGGTGAAAAATTTATGAGAATTATTATTGCCTGCAAGTAATAGTCGTGCCGGCCGGCCTTACCAGGCCCAATAATACAGACCTTGTTCCTATTTCAAAAAATGGTAGCTTCCCATTCTATGAATATCTCTTAATTTTAGTATTGATTACAATTAAAAGCTACACAAAAAATGGATTTTGTTGACTATTATAAAACCCTTGGACTAGCAAAAAATGCCTCAGCTGATGACATCAAAAAAGCCTATCGTAAATTGGCCAGGAAATTACATCCCGACCTCAACCCAAACGATAAAGATGCGCACAAAAAATTTCAACAGATAAATGAGGCCAATGAAGTATTAAGTGACGCTGAAAAAAGAAAGAAATACGATCAATACGGTAAAGACTGGAAACATGCCGATCAATTTGAAAAGGCAAAGCAGCAACAAGGTGGCAGGCCTGGATCCGGAGGTGCCGGCTTCGATGGCGGAAATTTCGGTGGCTATACCTATTCTTCCGGCGACGATTCAGAATTTTCCGATTTTTTTGAATCATTATTCGGTGGATCAAAACCCAGGGGCAGCCAGGCAAAATATCGCGGCCAGGATTATAGCGCCGAGCTTCATCTATCTTTAACAGATGCCTACCATACCCACAAACAAACACTCACCATCAATGGAAAAAATGTAAGGATCACTATACCCGCAGGTGTTGAGAACGGGCAGGTAATACGATTAAAAGGTTACGGGAGTGAGGGCAGGAATGGTGGGCCGCAGGGTGACCTTTTAATAACATTTGTAATCAATAACGATACGTCATTCAGGCGTGATGGAAATGAACTTTATAAAAATGAGGATATCGATTTGTATACTGCTGTGCTCGGCGGAGAAAAAACTATTGATACCTTTAGTGGTAAGATAAAACTTAAAGTTCCTTCCGGAACTCAAAACGGAACCAGGACCCGGCTAAAGGAAAAGGGATTCCCGGCGTATAAAAAAGAAGGAGTGTTTGGTGACCTGTATATTACATGGAATATAAAACTGCCAACCCACCTGACCGAAAAACAAAAAGAATTATTTACAGAACTATCCAAATTGTCAACTTAAAAGAATTTGCCATGGTAAAGGAACAACTAATCCCTGTTAAAGAATTCTGTATACATCATAATATTGAGTATTCATTTATAAGTTCCCTTAAGAATTCAGGCCTTATTAGTGTTACGTCAGTTAAGCGTTCTTTATTTATACATATAGATGACATGCATAAACTGGAGAAGTTTGTAAGATTGCATTATGAACTGGACATTAATGTTGAAGGCATTGAAACCATCAATTACCTGCTTGAAAGGATCGAATCTATGCAAAGCGAAATTTTGAGTTTACGAAACAAAGTAGAATAACAGTAAGCCTATGGTTTTTAACAGTTGCCTAGCGTTCTACAACAAAGGGCCACTCTTTTCGAAGCTTTGCTTTAATCATGTAAACAATGGTTCCTAAAAAAATTACCAGCAAGCCGCCTGCCATTAAATTCTTTCCTGTTGAAAGAAGAATAAATATCCAGATAGCTATAGCAAGAATTATTGGCAAAGGAAACAACGGCATTTTGTAAGGAAATTCAACATGCCTCTTTTTACTGCGCAGAATCAATAAACCAATAGCCTGCCCTATAAATTGTATAATAATGCGCATTGCCAATATCGCGCTGATAACGTCTCCAAGTTTAAACAACATACTGAAAATAAAAGCAATGGCGCCCAGGACGAGTAAAGAAACATAGGGGAAATTTTTCGTGGGATGTATCTTTCCAAATACTTTAAAAAATTCTCCATCTGCCGCCGCTGCATACGGGATACGGCTATAGCCGAGTGTCGCTGAAAAAACTGATGCAAAGGCAACCCAAAGTATTAAACAGGTTGCTACTTTGGCAGCTGTGTTGCCCGCGAGGATTTGTACAAATTCACTTACCAGGAATTCGCTGTTTTTAGCTTGGCTCCAGGGAATTACACTTACTACACTTACATTCATCAGCAGGTACAAAATCGCAATTCCGGCGATCGATATAAACATGCTGCGCGGGATATTCTTCGACGGATTTTTTATCTCGCTTCCCAAATGACATACATTGTAATATCCTAAATAACTATATACTGATTTTACACTGGCATACCCGATAGCAGTTAAAAATGCATAGTCGACACTAATACCCGAATTAATATTTCTTATCGGGGCTAAAAAATTTCCGTGTGCAATTCCCCCTCCTATTATCCAGAACATCGTGATGATTACGCCGCTCCAAAGGAAAACACTTATTTTCCCGATAGCTTCTATCTTCCGATACAATAAAATAATTATCAGGATTACCACCGTTCCGCTAACGACCTTTTCCGTAATCCTGGTAAGTGGCACCAGGTAAGAAAAATATTTTGCAAATCCAATAGCGGCGGAAGCAATGACCAATGGCGCCTGTATCATTGTTTGCCATACGAACAAAAAGCTCATCATCTTTCCGCCGGAATTTTTTCCATATGCCTCTTTCAAAAAGTTGTAGGATCCCCCGGCTTTTGGAAATGCCGCGCCTAATTCGCTCCATATCATGGCATCCACAATTGAAAGGAATGCACCTGCAAGCCACGCATACAGGAAATACGGGCCGTTCATCATGCCTATTACCATCGGCATAGTGATAAAGGGGCCTATACCCACCATATCGGTCATATTAATAGCCGCAGCCTGGCCCAGGCTAAGCCTTCTTTCCAGAACCGGGTATGACATTTAAAGAATAAGATTGAGTAAAGAAACGAAATGATGACATGGATCAACCAAACCATAAAAATACTAAAGCACGGTATATGATGATGCATTTACCATGCTTTTTTAAAACTATTCGCTGAAAATGGGGCTATTCCTTATAATAAGTAATTGTTCGTTTTGCAATTGTTACCGGCTTCCCCTTTTCATCAGACTCCGTTCTTTGTGTCCAGTTTCCGTGATCGTCAAAACTATCATAATGATATTTTGAAGTTTTATTGATCGTTGAATCTTTGGTTACTTCTTTGGTAGTTGATTCAATCATATTATTTTTATCATCCAGTTTTACGGTTGATGAATAGACCTCTTTTCCAACACTGTCTTTGGTGATTTGTCCCTTATAAAATTGCTTATCATAGGTAACTTCTGTGCTCGTTTTCAAAGAGCTATCGGGCTTGAACTGCTTATAACCGAGAAGACGGTTGTACTCATTCATAGTGATGTCGGTAAAATAAAAATCCATTTTATTTGCTGAGTCAAAACTTCGCGCAACATGAGGTTTACCGTCCACATTTTCAACTGCAAGCATCCCGATCGGTTTACCGTTCTTCGAAGTCTTCTGGCCGGTAAATAGCTCATTATCATCATGAGAGAAAGTAGTTTCTTCTTTATCGGTACCCGCCTTGTTTACTGATGCATACGCAGAAGAGTAACCCTTCTCATCATAGCTATTTGTTATTACGCAGCAGGAATCCTGTTCTCCAGCTTTACCTGTACTATCCGCCTTGTAGCTTGTTTGGACAGCTTGTTCCACCTTGCCGGATAAATTATCAGCCAGCAGATCCGAAGTTTTGGATGCTTCATGCTTTGATTCACCACAGGAGAATGCAAATAGGGATGCAATTAAGAAAAGCGAAAAATTTCTCATGTTACTTGTTTTAATTACTTGTTTAATTATTGTTTAAAAGCGGGACAGGGAACGTAACCGGCAGGCGAGATAAATAGCTATAGCAATAACTAAAATAGTGCTTATTTCAGAAACCTCAAATATTTTTACAAAGCAAATATTTATTTACAGCAACTTTTCATCTTTTCCAATTCTCATCATCCCAGGGTAACCAAGTTTACGGGACAAGGCAGTTACGGCACGTGCAATCCTGTTGGCCCTGGTTTCTTCAGTTTTTGCACTGTCAATCCATTTACTAAAATAATTTCTGTGGCTGCGGGCCAATGAATTAAAGAATTCCAGCGCCTCTGGCTCATCTGCGAGACATTCCAAAAATGCATCATTTATTTCAACATCACGTTCATCAACCTCAAGGCACATATTCACGACAGCCCCTTTTCTTTTGCCCAAAGCTTTTCGAATCGCGGCATTTACAGGGATAATAAAATTTCCACCACCCATGGGCAATATGCTTGTCCTTTCTATCCCATAGTTATCAAGCCTGCCTTTTACCCTAAATGATTTCTTGTAACCGGGCTTTATACCTGAAGCGACTTCTTCCGGAATTTCGATGTAAGACCACCCGGTCTTTTCGCCCTGGTCATTGAACTTCTTTATGACAGCCTTAAAACGAATCATGCATTATAAAATTGGTTACTTCGGTTTGTAAATTGTTGCACCGTTTAAGTTAACAGCTCAAAATTCATGCATAACTTACATTCATTTATAAATGTAAAGCTGTTCCGGGTATTTTCCGGCAATAAATCCTAAACTAATATGACAAGGCTTTCTGTAAATATTAATAAAATTGCTACCCTGCGCAATTCCCGGGGGGGTAATAACCCCGACCTCGTAAAAACGGCCATAGATATTCAAAATTTCGGAGCGCAGGGAATAACAGTCCACCCCCGTCCCGACGAACGCCATATTCGTTATGCAGATGTATACGAATTAAAAAAAATTATAACAACAGAATTTAATATTGAAGGCAATCCCAAAGAACAGAAATTTGTTGACCTCGTTCTTGCAAATAAGCCTGACCAGGTGACGCTTGTACCTGATGCTGAAGGCCAGCTCACATCAGATCATGGCTGGGATACCAAAATGAACAAAGATTATTTGGTTGAAATAATTTCAGTATTCCAAAATGCAGGAATAAGGGTATCAATATTTGTCGATCCGGATGTAGAGATGGTCGCAGCTGCTAAAGCCACCGGCACAAACAGGATAGAGTTGTACACTGAGGGCTATGCGAGATTGTATGCTTCAGGCAAGAAAGAAGAGGCAATTGCCCCCTATATTACCGCGGCGGAAAAAGCAAATGAACTGGGTATTGGTATTAACGCCGGCCATGACCTGGATTTGGAAAATCTGAAATATTTTTCGCATAACATCCCAGGCCTTTTGGAGGTATCGATCGGTCATGCGTTAATTACCGATGCTATATATTTTGGTTTGGAAAATGCGGTCCAGTTATATAAAAGGCAATTGATCAGTAATTGAGATTTATTTTCTGCCAGCCGGAGAAGGCAGCTGCCTTAATACTACAAGTTACTTGGCTTCAATAAGGAGAGGTTGTTCAAAAAATTAATGATTAGTTTATTTCAGTAAAGATTTTAATTTATTCTCCAATACAGCACCACGGAGATTTTTTGCGATGATCTTTCCTTCGGGATCGATTAATAGATTTTGTGGTATGCTGCGAATCTGAAAAAGTGCGGCGACTTCATTACCCCAGCCTTTAAGATCACTTACATGGCTCCAGTTGAGCCCGTCCATTTTAATTGCGTCCAGCCATGCAGGTTTGGCCTGGTCAAGCGATATGCTGAGAATGGTAAAATTTTTGCCATGAAATTTATTGTAGGCTGCCACAACATTAGGATTTTCCATACGACAAGGCCGGCACCAGCTTGCCCAAAAATCAACAAGGACATATTTACCGCGGAAAGAAGAAACATTTACAGCTTTACCGGAAGTATCTTTTTGAGAAAAATCTTTTATTACCGAACCGATGGGATTTATTTTTGACTCCTGAATTAGCTGGTTAACATATTGAGAAAGGCCGCTAGCTTGTATTGATGCAGGCAACAGTTTAAATAATTCTTCAGCCTTTGCACCATCCTGGTTGGCCTGGAACATCCGGATTATAGCAAGAGGAGCCACATAGGACCCTGGATGCTTTTTTACAAATTCGCTGCTTATTTTTTCAACACTACTTACCGCATTCGGATCGGGTTCGGCATCTGGAACAAATATTTTTTCATAAGGTTTTAAAGCCCCGGAATATTCGGTAAATAGTGCATGGGATGGCGAACCTGTTATTGAAAATTTGTCAATGGCATTTTTATCCCCGGATATTTTAACATTGCTGTTATCCAAAAACAGGGGTACGACCGGCGGCTGATCACCAAATATCAATCCCTTAAATCCCGGCTCATTCATTTTACCCTTGATAACAAACTTACCTTTTTCTATGCTGCCTTGTTTTTCGGGGAGGTTCGTTTGTTCATTTAGAAATGATACTGCTGTGCCATCTGCAAAACCAGTAACGGCACCGGAAATCACAAAGCCCTTATCATCAGTGCTTTCTGCTATTTTTTTTGTTTGGGAGAAACCCAAAAAAGGCAATGCCAGGAGAAAAATAAAAATTGTTTTCATACTTGTTCTATTGTTGGCAAATTTAATTTTTTTTAGCCACTTTCAGCGCTGGAAATAGATCCGGGATGTAAAATTGAGTTAAGAAATTTCTCTGTATCTGATTTAACATTAACGGAATTTTCTATTGCTTTAATATATGCTGTGCCAATTATCGCTCCTGCGGCATATTTGCAAGCCTGCGAGAATGTTTTGGAATCTTTTATACCAAATCCGATGAGGAACGCATTGTTGAGATCCATATCTTTTAATCTTCGAAAATAACCCTCCTGTGCTGCCATATTTTGTGCAGTACCTGTAATGGAAGAAGAAGAAACGGCATAAATAAAACCATTGCCAGCCTCATCAATTTTCCTGATACGGGCCTCACTGGTTTCGGGAGTTACTAAAAACACAACGCTGAGATCATATTGCTGAAATACAGCCTTGTATTCATTTTCAAATTCGTAAAGCGGGAGATCGGGTAAAATAAGCCCATCAATACCGGCATCATGGGCGTCCCTGCAAAAATTTTCGATGCCATACTGCAATACAGGGTTTAGATAACCCATTAAAATCAGCGGCAGGTGAACCGAATTCCTGCAGTCTTTTAATTGTTCCAAAAGTAATTTGATGGTCATGCCATTATGTATAGCGACCATACTACTATGCTGGATAACGGGGCCATCTGCCAATGGATCACTGTAAGGCATCCCGATTTCGACAAGATCTGCGCCATGTTCCTGTAATGCGTACAGTATCTTATGGGTATCATTTAAAGCAGGGAACCCGGCTGTAAAATAAATGCTGAGGATATTTTTTTTTTCGCCTGAAAATAAATTTTGAATTCGATTCATTCTGCCTGTTACTATTTATTTCGATTTTAATAGTTGCATTTAATACCCTTATTCAACGAGAGAAATGCCGGTAACCCCTATTTTTTAAGAGGAACTGCCTGCTCCAATTTCGTACCTGAACAATTCTACATTGTTTGCCACCATCCTTTGGCTTTATAAAAATATTCTTAAACCAACTAACACATTGGAGTCAAAAAAATACCCGCAAAAACTTTCCGGAAGCCAATAATTTCAATAATCTATTCGAAATTATATGTTCAGGTACTTCATATAAGTAGCCATATCTTTATCTCCTCGTCCGCTCAAATTCACCACCACGACATCCTCTTCATTAAAACTCATTTTATTCAATGCAAAAAGCGCGTGAGCTGATTCAAGTGCCGGAATTATCCCTTCAAGCTGTGCCAGCTCAAATGCCGCCGCCAAAGCCTCGTCATCGGTGGCGCTCAGGAATTTTGCCCGGCCTGTTTTAAATAAGTGTGCATGCATAGGCCCAATTCCCGGGTAATCGAGCCCTGCTGAAATACTATGCGGTTCCACAACCTGCCCGTCTGCCGTTTGCATCACGAGGCTTTTGCTGCCGTGTAAAATTCCTTCAGAACCCAACTGGGTTGTAGCGGCACTTCTCCCACTCTCAACGCCCTCCCCAGCCGCTTCCACAGCGATCAATTTAACTGAGGGTTCATTTAAAAAATGGTAATAAGCTCCTGCGGCATTACTACCACCGCCTACACAGGCAAGAACATAGGAAGGTAGTTCTGTGCCTGTCTTTTCCTTTAATTGGATACGCATTTCGCTACTAATCACGCTTTGAAAACGGGCTACCATATCGGGATATGGATGCGGGCCAACCACGCTCCCTATAATATAATGGGTGTTATCAGGATTGTTAATCCAATCCCGGATAGCTTCATTGGTGGCGTCTTTGAGGGTTTTGCTGCCACTTACGGCCGGAATAACTGTAGCTCCCAGCATTTTCATTCTTGCCACATTAGGTGCCTGCCGGCCGATATCTTTTTCTCCCATGTAGACTATGCACTCAAGGCCTTTCAATGCACAAACTGTGGCAGTTGCAACGCCATGCTGGCCGGCCCCGGTTTCGGCAATGATCCTTTTTTTTCCCAGCCGTTCGGCAACCAGCACCTGCCCAATCGTATTATTGATTTTATGCGCCCCGGTATGACAAAGGTCTTCACGCTTGAGATAAATCTTCGCGCCATGTTTTTCACTTAATCTGGTGGCTAAATATAATGGTGTAGGCCTGCCAACATAATCTTTCAAAAGCCCGTCAAATTCGCTACGGAATTTTTTATCCCCGATAATCTTTAAATAGTTGTCCTTAAGATCCTGGATATTCCGGTACAACATTTCAGGAATATAAGCGCCCCCAAACAGGCCATAGTACCCATTTTTATCTACCGAAAAACTATTTTCTTCCCCTATCCTCTTTACTTCCATTTGATATAATTATTGTGGTCAACATCAATTTATTCACAGCCAGCTTATATACCCGGTATTAAATCAAATAACATTATTTTGCAAATAACTCCCCGACAAGTTCTTTTACGGCCTGGATATCTTTTATACCCTCTGTAATTTCAACCCTGCTGTTTACATCTATTGCATAAAAAAAAGGATGCTCAAAAGCCTTCAGCTTTTCAATGTCTTTTACCCCGATGCCCCCGCTTAAAAAAAATGGCTTATTAATTTTATTCTTGTTCAAAATTTTCCAATCAAATTTCTCCCCGGTGCCACCGTAGGAATTTTTACGGTTGGTATCAAACAGGTAATAATCACAATATTCCTCATAAGGTTTTATCATCCAATCAATATTCTGTTCATTGGTAGCCGTAATCCTGAAAGCCTTGATGACAGTAACATGATCACTTATGTGGTTACAATATCCTGGGGTTTCATCGCCATGAAGCTGAACAATATCCAACCCGAAATTCTCGACCTGTGACATGATTTCTTCCTCCCCCGCATTTACAAACACGCCTACCTTTTTTAATGAAAGGTGTAATGGCTTAACATCCCCGGCCTTTAACTTATTAATTATACACCTTGACGATTGATCGTAAAAGATAAGGCCGGCGTAATCAATATGGAGATCATCCAGTTGTTGCAATTGTTCCGCCTGGGTTATACCACAAACCTTTAGTTTCATTTTTCCCTTTTTAATTTCTCCGTAAAATTTTGGAATGAAAGGCCCGGATCCTTTTCTCTCATAAATTTTTCACCAATTAAAAAACCACTAAAACCATGATCCCTCAAAAGCAGGATGGAAGATATCGTTTCAATTCCGCTTTCAGAAATTATTACTTTATTTCCGGCAATTTGCCGGCTCAGTTCGATAGAGCGGTTAATATCCACTGTAAAAGTCTTAAGGTCGCGATTGTTAACCCCTACAACATCGACTTCATCACAAATATGAGCCAGTTCAGCCTGGTTATGAATCTCAAGCAAAATATTTAATCCCAAATTTTTTGCCACGGCCGCAAGCGTTTTTACTTCTGCGGCACTCAAACAGGCGGCAATTAATAATATAACTTCCGCACCATATGCTTTTGATTCTATTAACTGGTATTCATCTATTATAAAGTCTTTTCTTAACAACGGAACCTCATTCACTGTAGCTTCCAGTAAATCGTTCAACGAGCCACCAAAAAATTCTTCATCAGTAAGAACTGAAATACCACTTGCTCCATACTTTGCGTACGCAGCCGTTACTTCTGCAACGGAAGCCTGATCATTAATAACGCCCTTTGAAGGCGACTTTCTTTTGAACTCGGCAATGATGCCGGTTTTGTCCTTTCTCAAAAGATAATCCCGGAAAGACAGCGTTTTATTTTTAAAGAACGGCCGGTTTTCCAATTCAGAAATACTTTTGTTGCGCTTTCGGTCTGCAACTTCAATTTTCTTTTTTGCAACTATGGTATCGAGAATATTCATTTACTGCAAGGTCATCAATTTTTGAAAACAAGCATAGGCATTGCCGCTTTCAAGGCTTTCGACTGCCATCCCATAACAATCCTCATAAGCGGGGAAATCACCCGTTGAAAATAATGCGATAGCTGCATTAGCGATCACGACCGCATTCTGGGCCCAGGTTCCTTCACCCTTTAAAATCTTCAAAAATATTTTAGCCGCTTCTTCTGTAGAATTCCCCCCATAAATATCATGAGGGCTTACCATTCTCTTACCCAAATATTCTGCTGCGAAAATTTTTTCACCATCATTCGTAATCACTTTCGTGTCGCCTGTTAATGAAATTTCATCATAGCCGTCCAGGCTGTGAACGATTGTAAATTTAGCATCAGATTGTTGAAGCAGGTAAGAATAAATGCGGGCCATTTCCAGGTTATAAACACCTATTAATTGTATTTCCGGCAACGCCGGGTTTACCATCGGCCCAAGCATATTAAAAAATGTACGGATTCCCAGGTTTTTTCTTATTGGCCCAACTACCTTTAGAGCGGGATGGAACAAAGGCGCATGCATAAAGCAAATATTGGCGCTTTCAATTTCGTTGAGCAGTTTTTTATTATCTGAAGAAAATTTGTAGCCGTGCTTTTCCATGACATTACTGGCACCGCTTATAGAAGATGCGCCATAGTTACCATGTTTGGCAACTTTCTGGCCTGTGCCTGCTACAATAAAGCAACTCAATGTCGAAATATTAAAGGTATTTTTTCCATCACCACCGGTACCTACAATATCCAATACACGGTAAGGATTCAGGTTTACCGGCACGCACAATTCTATCAATGCATCCCGAAAGCCAAGCAATTCCGGTATGGTGATGCTTCGCATGAGATATACCGTTGTGAAAGAAGCAATCTCAGCATCTGAAAACATTCCACTGGAAATATTCACCAGCATTTCCCTGGCGCTTTCCCTGGAAAGGGTTTTGTGTTCAAATAAATATTGAAGCGTTTTTTTCATTTGTCTAACGGTGATTTATGAAACGGATCAGATAGCCGCGGATCCGGATAATTTGAGATTGAATTTCTATTTTTTAACCTAAAATTCCAATTGCATAATTTAATATTTAGCACAGTTCATTTCGAAACAATCATTTACAATAAACCTGCCGGCGTTTCAACATTCAGTTCTTTAACCAGTTTCTCATCATGCTTTCCCCTAAAGGTGTCAATACACTTTCAGGGTGAAACTGAACACCCTGAACATCAAAAGTCTTATGCCGTAAACCCATGATATACCCATTATCATCTTCTGATGTAATTTCCAAAACTCCAGGAAAGTTTTCTTTACTTACTATCCACGAATGATACCGCCCCACTTCCAGTTCTCCCGGCAAGGAATCAAAAACATCATTTGCAGCGCGCATCCTGCCGGAATTGACTGTAATTTTTGTTGCCACTCCATGATAAACCGTACTTAAATTAATGAGATTACCGCCATACGTTTCACCGATAGCCTGGTGCCCAAGGCACACACCTAAGATGGATTTCGAAGCCGCGTATTCTTTTATAAGCGGCAACAGCAGCCCCGATTCAACAGGCAGGCCGGGACCCGGCGATAAAACTATTTTATCGTAGTCTTTTATTTTTTCCAGTGGTATTTTATCATTGCGGTATACATCCACCCGGCCGTGAATTATTTTCTCAACGACATGTACGAGGTTGTAGGTGAAAGAATCGTAATTATCAAAGATCAAAATTTTCATTGCTCAGATTTTTTCTGCTGATTTAATTGCCATGGTAAGTGCATTGAGCTTATTGGTAACTTCCTGCAACTCACTGGCAGGGTTAGACGCAGCGACGATGCCGGCACCTGCCCTGTAAATTAGATTATTGCCTTTACTTAAAAAAGTCCTGATCATTATGGCGTGGTTAATACTTCCGTTAAAGCCTACAAAGCCTATGCACCCGCCGTAATATCCCCTCGGATCATTCTCAAAATCATTAATAAGCTGCATCGCTTTAAATTTCGGAGCGCCGCTTAACGTGCCCGCGGGAAATGTTACTGCAAGCAAATTGAAAGGATTGGTATGCGCTTCTACCTTCCCTTTTACTTCACTCACCAAATGAATAACATGGGAAAAATATTGAACCTCGCAGAAACGGGTAACGGTAACATTGCTACACAAACGGCTGAGGTCGTTACGCGCAAGATCAACAAGCATTACGTGCTCTGCATTTTCTTTTTTATCTTTCGCCAGTTCCTCCGCAAGCAG
Organism: Ginsengibacter sp.; assembly: GCA_039934515.1. Classification (GTDB taxonomy): domain Bacteria; phylum Bacteroidota; class Bacteroidia; order Chitinophagales; family Chitinophagaceae; genus Ginsengibacter. Next base: position 12,108 of record JBDTLZ010000165.1, on the reverse strand, counting down.
CTCATCGGTAGCGTCATTACCGGTCCTTCTGAAAGTACCGGCGATGGGATGAACAATTGCCGTATTATTCTGAACGATTAACTGGCTTTCAGGGCTGCTGCCAAACAGGCGGTAATCACCATAATCAAAATAAAAAAGGTATGGGCTGGGATTGATATTACGTAATGCCCTGTAAACATTGAACTCATCACCTGAAAATCTCTGGTAAAATTTTCGGCTAAGCACGACCTGGAATACGTCTCCCCTGGCACAACTTGCAATCCCCTTTTTTACCATGTCGATATAGTCGTCATCTGTTAACGAAGAAGCCTCATTTTGAAGTGAAGAAAAGGGAAAGACCGGAACATCCTTACTTCTTATTAGGCTTTCGACAATATCAATTTCACTCTCAATTCCTTTAATATGGTTTTCACAGATAAACAACTCATCCTTGAAATGATTGATAACTATAACGTATTGGTATAACCTATAGCGGATCAGCGGGACTTCTGTATTTCCAAAAATTTTTCCCGGGGAAGTTTTTGGCGTTTTAAATTTAATAGTTTCAAAAAACTGGATGGCATCATACGAAGTATATCCAAAGAGGCCCTGCGCCTTGTTTATGGGCATTTCTGACGCACCACTGGCCGTGAAATACTGCATAAATTTCCAGAGTTCGGCGGTAACATCCGTAGCCCCGGTAATTTGAATTTTCTGGATATTCCCTGTGGGCAGCTTAAACTCTATTTCCTGGTAATTGCTTATTTCGATGCCCGCGATAGCATTGATCCCGATAATAGAAAAGCTATTCTCTCCTGCATGGAAATCGGCACTTTCCAACAAAATAGTATCACGAAAACGATCGCGAAGACGCAGGTATATTCCGACAGGAGTAAATACATCTGCCAATAACTTTTTGTACGTAGTTGATAGTTCAATTTTCTTCATAGCATAAAAAAACCCCGGCTTGGTGCCAGGGCGTTATATTTATTTAGTTATATACAAATACAGCAATGCGGCACGATCAGTAGAAGACCTGCCACCAGCTTTTGTATATATTGTTAATTTTCATCGCAGGCACAAAGATGTAATGAAATTTTTTAACAGACAAATAATTTTTTAACTTCCCTTGGCATTGAGGCAAGAGGGTATGCAACCATGGCATGAATTTTTCAATCTCTTTGCAAATAATTCCTGTGAGGTATTTCATATTTTTTAACCTGTTGATAATTAGCTCATTTGTCAAAGCACAAAAGGTCGAGGGTATTTACGTGAACCTCTACACCGACAGCCTTAAAAAAGGGACTTATAATTATATTAATATTGACGGAAAGCTGTCTTCAGGCAAATTTATGCCACTGGATTCAACGGACATAATCTTTACTGCTTCTGACGGCAGGTTTTCGGGTAACAGTCTTTGGATCGATCCGGATTTTAAAAAAGAAAAAGTAGTAATAAAAGCTGCTCTGAGGTCAAATCCATCCACCTTTAAGGAGTTTACAATGTATGTTAAGAAAAAACCAAACGACGAAAAATTAAAGAGCCTGGATGAACTGATGAATGAAAATAGCAGCAATTCAAAATCAGTACGTAGGAAAAAAAATTAAGCAAAAAAATTAATAAGTTTTTACCTTGCTTATCTCAAAACGGTATGCCGGAAATTATCCCCCTGGCATTCGTACATTAAATTAATAATACTGAAACGGCAATTAATTTTTCCTGCAACGACCCCATTTGTAAAGTCAGCTATTTATTCAAATTTTTTTGCGTCTGCTATAAATTTAGCAAGCCCTATATCGGTTAAAGGGTGCTTCGTTAAACCAATTATGGATTCCAGCGGGCAAGTACATACGTCAGCGCCCGCCTCTGCGCACTTGATTATGTGGAGTGAACTGCGTATAGATGCTGCAAGGATCTCCGATTTGAACCCCTGAACCTGGAAGATGTGAGAGATCTGTTGTATAAGTTCAAGCCCGTCCCAGCCACTATCATCAATACGGCCAATGAAAGGCGAGACATATGCTGCGCCGGCTTTTGCAGCAAGCATTGCCTGGCCTGCACTAAAAATCAATGTGCAGTTTGTACGAATGCCATTATCTGTAAACCATTTAATCGCCTTCACGCCATCTGGTATCATGGGAACTTTTACAACGATATTTTTATGGATAGCAGCAAGCTTTTTACCCTCTTCGACCATTGTCTTGAAATCTACTGATACTACCTCGGCGCTTATATCTCCGTCAACCAGCTCGCATATAGTTTTGTAATGATTGGTCACAGCCTCAATGCCTTTAATGCCTTCTTTCGCCATTAGGGAAGGGTTTGTAGTAACGCCATCAAGTATACCAAGATCATTGGCTTCTTTGATCTGGTCCAGGTTTGCCGTATCAATAAAAAATTTCATAACTAATTAACTTTTAAAGATGATATAATGTATCGCACAAATATATTTGTTTATTGGGAAGCCCGGAAAAGTTTAAAGGTGCTGGCCTGACCGGCTACCGGGTAAATTGAGCATACAATTTTGTGTATTTGTGCATAACCGGTTCGCAGGTAAAAAAAACCGGCAAGTTACTTACATCGCACCGCTCAACCACATACCCTTGCTATCTTCCGATCCTGGGGGAGTTCTGCAGGAGCTGGTCGTATAAGACTTGCCGGCTGCAAATATAAGAAAATGAGAAGAAATAGTTCAATAGCCGAATTCCCGGGGGCGAAATCATTAGAATATTACCTTGTCACACCGTGAATATGCAACAGAATCACTTCAAAAGGTTGTGCCCTAAAAGCTCAGGCCTGGCTTGTCGGTCCTTGAATCGAACGTAGCCACTCCCAGGAGTTCATCAGACCTGCCGATGAATGATTTGTAATATATGAGGATGGTATATAAGTTTTCTGCTTCATAATTGTTGCCATCAAATTCACCACGATTTGCAGGATTGTTTCTATCAACTCCAATGTAAGTGAAATCGTAATAGCCTTGTTTCAAAAACAGGTGTATTTCATAGATACCTTTATCTCCGTTAAAATTCATTTTAAGGCTATCAGTATAATTATAATTGGTTAACTGGCCAAACAGGTAAAGGTCTTTATTCGGATAGGGAAGGCCATTGGGCGGGGCAAAGGAAAAATGCACATTGGCATAGTCACTTTCCCACAAAGGATTGATACCCCTGATTGCTGTCGAAATATACATGCCATTATTGTCCCGGTAATAGATGTACCGCTTTCCTTCCATTGGGCCATCAGGCCTTAAAAATATTTCAGTGGATTTTTTATTGTAGTTCGCCGTAAGCACCCGGTCACTTTGTAAATGGAAATCAGTTAAATCGAGCCACCGCCATTCTTTGCCTCCTGGAAATACACCGACATTCTCCGCATTGTACTCGAGGGTTGTTCCCCTGATAAAAGTAGCCGGAACATTTTTTAAACAATTATCCCAGCGGTAATTCTGTAGTATTACGACTTTCAATTGCTGGCCGGCATTAAATGCATCAAGGCCTTTTATCGTTACCGTAAATTGAATTCGTTGGTGCGACCGGAAAAGATCAGGAGCATATGGAGCGGTGATCCTTGCAATTATTGATGCTTTATGGTCCACGACCATTAATCTTTTCGTAAATGCCAGTTGCGTGGTGTCACCGTTTAAATAAACTTTGATAAGATAATTCCCTGAACGGGTAGGAAAGCTGCTCCTGTCTGGAATCAGGGCCTGGTAATGCGTATACCTCGTAAGTGAAATCGACGAATAACGATAGGTAGAAATTTTTAATTGCGTGAATCCCTTTATATAATCAAACTGGCTGAAATTAACCGGTGTCCAGTCATTATTACAAAGCTGGTAAGTATAATAATATGATTTTACATCAGCATCCATATCATCAAAGTGAAGCTCTACCTGGTCGCTGCTGTTTAAATTTATCACCGGTAAACTCAACTGGTTTCCCGCGTTATATAGCCTCACCGTTTTGAGGTTATTCATATATACACTATCAGGCGCCTGGGTTAATCCACGTTCTGTGTACAATAAAACCATAAACAGTAGAAAGATAAAAGGGGCAATCTTTTCTGATTTCATTGAAATGTTTTAAAAAAAATTAGTTTTACAAGATACCAAATTTAAGCCGTTTGAATGTTTCTTCATTTATAGCCAGGCGTATCGCTTTCAACAAACAAAAAACGTTTTCCCGCTTTATTATTGGGCTGGCAATTACTGCTACAATGATAAGTGTTGCCGTGATGATAGTTGCATTGAGTTTTGTTAATGGTTTTCAAAATGTAATAAGTAACAAGGTTTTCAGCTTTTGGGGTCACATCAGGGTGCAGCAAAATGTGATGACCCAGGCTAATATTGCCGAAGAATCGCCGATCCAAAAAAACGACACCCTTGAAAATTTCCTGTATACATTGCCGCAGGTAAAAAGCGTAGAACGCTATGCAACAAAATCGGCGGTAATAAGATTCAAAGATGACATTGAAAGCGTGCTGATGAAAGGTATAGACAGCAGTTTCGATTTCAGCCGCATCAATTCATTCCTTACCAGTGGGAAATGGATTTCATTTACTGACAGCGGTTACAGTAAGGACATCAATGTATCGCAATACACAGCAGGCCAGCTTAATGCCAATGTGAACGATAGTGTGATCATTCTTTTTATTCAAAGTGATGGCAGCCAACGTGTGCGAAAACTTAAGATTGCGGGAATTTTCAAAACGGGGATCGAAGAATATGACCAAAATTTCTGCCTGGGTGATCTCAAATTGATTCAAAGGCTCAATGACTGGGAGCCCGGCGAAATCGGGGGGTATGAAATTTTCTTAAAAGATCACAACCAAACCGACTCGGTAAATAATTTCCTTTTTGAATCGGAAGCTTTGCCGGGAAGGTGGTATAGCAAGACCATCCAGGAAATTTATCCAAATATTTTTGACTGGCTCAACCTGCAAGGACGAATCAAAAGCATTTTACTGGTTATAATGATGGTGGTCGCAGTTGTAAATTTAATCACATGTCTTATCATACTTGTGCTGGAACGCACCAACATGACGGGTATCTTAAAAGCCCTCGGGGCGCAAAACGGCACCATCCAAAAGATCTTTTTATACAATACATCGATCATTGCTTTCACAGGCATCATTGCCGGAACTTTGTTGGGGCTGGGGATTTGTTACCTGCAGGAAGCCACTGGTTTCATTAAGCTGGATGAGGAAGCCTATTACATGAAGGTAGCACATGCCGATGTAGTGTGGTGGCAGGTGGCAGCCATTGATGTTGCCACATTTGCAGTTTGTTTCCTGATGCTGATTATTCCCTCGTTACTAATAAGAAAGATACAGCCCGTAAAAGCGATTGAGTTCAGGTAATCATTACAGCAGGCCAGTCGCGTCACATCGCTACGCCCGGATTTTATCCGTCATTTTTGCCCGTCATATACGATAGTATTATACCTGTAGCTACTGCAGCATTTAATGATTCGGCCTTCCCATACCCGGGAATAGTTATATGTAATGTGTCGATACTTAACAGGTCTTCGTGGATTCCCCGGGCCTCGTTACCAATTAAGACCATCCCCTGCGATATGTTCTTAAGTTCGGTGACAGGTGTGCCATCTAACGTTGCGGCATAAACGCTAATGTCTCTATTTTCTTCAATGAAAGCCTCCAGTGAACCGTACAACACATTAACCCTGGCAAGGCTCCCCATAGTAGCCTGTACCACTTTAGGATTATAACAGTCTGCACAATTTTCACTGCAGATAATATTTTCTATTCCAAACCAGTCTGCGTTACGGATGATGGTGCCCATGTTACCAGGATCGCGGATATCATCCAGGAGTAATGTTAATTTCCCGGCAATGATGGGTTTCTGCAGCGGTGATTTCTTTTCAAATACCGCCAGAACCTTATTCGGGGTTTTTAAGAGCGATATATCATGAAGAAGGCTTTCATCAATTTCGTATATGTTTTCCGGGGAAATATTTTTCAAAAGATTTACATTTTCAGCAACCCATATATGGCCTGCGCATAATAATTTGCATATAAAATTCCCCGGTAATAAAAGCTCAGCAACGACTTTCGGAGTTTCAGCAATAAATTGCCCATATTCATCCCTTAATTTTTTCTGGCTTAAACTTTGAATATATTTGACAATCCTTTTGCTCAACATGGCCTTCATATGAATGGAATAATCTGTGGTAAAAAATTCCGCGTTCTTCTTATTTTTTCAATTGTTTTTATATTGGTTAATGGCTGTGGTACTTCAAAAAAATATTCCGGATTTACAACCATACGTAAATATCAAAAAAATATTCCTTTCGTATATAAAAATAATATCGCGCTTAAAGCACCTGATTTAAGCAGTGATGAAAAAGTTGTCGTGAACTCAAAGCTAAATACGCAACTGGATGACAGTGCAAGAGTGAGAATTAAAGATGTCGCTTTTGTGTTTCATTATATCACAAGGCCACCGGCCTTTGATACCAATGCGATCATTCAATCATCTGAAAATATGAAGACGGCGCTGGTAAACATCGGCTATTACCATCCCGAAGTAACTTATACATTTGATACGGTAGTACATAAAAAAGCTCAAAAAAGAGTAATAATAAATTACACAGTTGTTGCGGGAAAACGTACCCTTGTTGATACCCTGGCGTACCTTTTTGAAAATCCTGAACTGCAAGATCTTGCATTAAAAACAAAGAAAGAATCCCCCTTGCAAAAACATGCGCCCGTTACCAAAAGCGCTGTCCAGGAGGAATCTGAAAGGCTCGTTACCCTGTACCGCAACCATGGCTATTATAAATTTACAGCCGATGAGATACGGGTAACCGGCGACACCTCCATCGAGGCACTAACTTCAGTAGCTGAAGATCCTTTTGAGCAACTGCGCTTACTCGCCGAGGCCACTGAAAAAAGAGACAAGCCTGCTATCAGGCTTGGATACCAGCTCAACCGGTCACCGGATAGCTCGAAGCTCAAAAAATTTTACATCAATGATATCTATATCTTGCCCGATTTTACACCGGGCGAAATATATACGGACAGCACATTAAAAGAACGTGTATCCAGGAATTATATAACAAGGTATCATCAACAACTTTTTAAATTTCGTTTACCCGCTTCCAATCTTTTAATTAAAAAAGGAGATGTTTTCAGCCAGGATAATTATTTTAAAACCATTAATAGCTTTTACAAACTTGGTGCCTGGGAAAGTCCGACAATCGATATCATAGAAAAAAAAGATACGAACCTTCTTGACTTCATTGTCAAACTTATTCCCATAAAAAAATATGCTTTTGAAGGCAATATTGAGCTTAGTTATTCGGCTAACAATAGCACTACCAGCATTACAACAGCAAATAATGGGAATCTTTTAGGTGTAGCCGGAAATCTATCTGTGACCAACCGCAATCTTTGGAAACAGGCCGCCCGCATGACAAATGCAATAAGGATGGGTGTAGAATTCAATACGGCTCACCGGAACACTAATGGCACTTCCGTTAATTCTACGGAGATCAGCTATAGCAATAACATCCTGTTCCCCAGGTTTATCTTTCCTTTTACGATATATAACCGCACAACATTAATTACCAGGCAATCATTTATAAATACAAATCTTTCATTAATTAACCGGATTGATTTTTTCAACCAGCAGATATTTAATATTGGCTACGGTTTCAACTTTACCAATAACGAAAAGCATATATGGAGTGTACGGCTTTTTAATTTTGATTACCATCGTTTGTATAACCGGTCAGATAGCTTTAACAGCACATTGTTAAAGTACCCTTTTTTGAAGTATTCATTTAATACTGCCCTGGTTATAGGTGCAAGCGTGAGTTTCAAAAGTGCGCACATTAATCCAAAAAACCCAAAGATCACCAGCACTTTTAATGTTAATCTTGAAGAATCCGGGCTGCCGTACGGCTTACTAAAGATGAGGAATAAAAACGCTCAGAACGGTAATTTCTTCAACCAGTATCTGAAAGAATTCATTAAGGGTGACCTGGAATATACGCATACCATTACGCATCCTAAATCGGCAATCGTTTTCCGGGTTTTCGCGGGTGTAGGTATTCCTATTTCAAGGGGCGATACTACCCTTCCATTCTTTAAACAATATTTTGGCGGTGGGCCCAACAGCATGCGTGGCTGGCCTGTTAGAGGCATCGGCGTCGGGGGCCAGCCCCTGGCCACTTACACCAATGGTTTATTTAATGACCGCACGGGAGATATGCAATTCGAAGGGAATGCAGAGTACCGTTTTAATGTAGCCCCTTTGTTTTCCAATGCGATCTTGTTCAAAATGGCATTGTTTGCCGATGTTGGAAATATCTGGAATTTTAAAAATACAAAACCCGATGGCAGTAGAGATACGACTCAATTCAAATTCCAAAATTTCTACAAGCAACTTGGCGTTTCTTCCGGTGTAGGTTTCCGGTTTGATTTTAATTATTTCCTTATAAGATTTGATATAGGTTTTCGATTTAAACGCCCTGACATAATTAAAAATGATGGCTGGCAGATCCCTGATGTAACCCTCAATAAACTTTTTGGCACTTCGCTTGAAAACAGGCAATGGAGGTATGCGAATTTTAATGCAACTATAGGCATTGATTACCCGTTCTAACATGAAGAAACTGCCCGTTGATATATGCCTGGTGAATACTAACCATTCATTGCTAAAAATTATTTTTCATTATTGCATTAATAAATTTTGTGAAATGAAATTGACTTAATATTTTTATGTATATATACCTGTTGTCAGCTATCACCTAAGCATTCTCCCGATTTACTACGAACTTTCACAAGAATAAAGACAATCCTGAGCGATTATAGTCAATGCATTGAATTCCCGCGACGAAAAGCCAATACTTAAAGTGCTGTTATACGGCACTTTTTAATTTCTATAAGAACAGCAACATACCCATTTCCCGTATACCACTGGGCCTTCAATTTCTACCGCTAATAACAGTATTATGCCATTCAATGTACTATGTATTGCATAGATCATGTTTTAAACCATATCTTTGCAATGTAATTAACCAACAAACAAATAAATTAAAGACAATGACAAGCGTAATTAATAATGACGAAACAGGAAAAGTAGAATTTTTCAAACGCATTCTCTACTCATTCCAGGTACTTATCGTGGGAATCGCATTACCACTATTATTTTTAGTGGGTATTTCCGATGGTAACCAAAAGAAACCTGCGGAAACTGAAGTAAAAGAATCCAGCAGTTCAATACAGCTTTCTTCAAAGCCCATGGTTGGCCTGTTTATACCCCGGATTTAATTTGAGGTGGGTATTCACATGGAGACAACTATTTGAATACTTCTGCTTTGGGGGTCGGCTTCATTAAGACCCCCGGCAGCCTTCCGGGATAAAAATGGAATAGAAAGCAAAACAACCTGGAATTGGCGAAATGGCTTTTAAAAGTGCGGGATATTCTTATCAGTAATAAAAGCCTTACACCTGCCTCGAATTCTGTTCGATGACAATCCGATAACCTACACCCTTGACGACGGTAAGTAGCTCAACAGAAAGATCGCCTTTAAAATAACCACGTAATTTGGTTATAAACGTCGGGGTTGCGGCTATTAAAGAAGTTAACATTACCCCATAACAGGCTAAGTATTTCGCGACGGTCAATAAGTTTGTCCGGCAGTAGTAAAGTAATTTCAAAAGTTCGGCTTCTTTAAAGGAAAGCTTTATTTCTCCGGCATGTCCTGACAGCACCTGCCTGCAACATTAAAATTGAAAGTGCCCAAATTAATAATGGCTTTCCGGTTGGAAGAAACATTTTCAGTTCCCGGCCTCTAGGCGTTTTCAATTCTTACTATCAGTTCCTCCATGCTAAAGGGCTTCCTGATGTAATCGCTTCCTCCAGGCTGGAATCCTTTTACAAGGTCTTCCGTTTGTGATCGTGCAGTAAGAAAAAGGATGGGAATTTTTGCATTCATTTTACGGATCTCCCTGGCAATTGCAAAGCCGTCTTTGTTGGGCAACATGATATCGAGCACACAAACATCTGGAGTGCATGATTGAAAAAGTGTCATTGCTTTTGCACCGTCATCTTCCATAAAGATTTTATAACCCCGGCTCTCAAGACTTTCCTTCACAATTTTGCCGAGGAATGGTTCATCTTCCACTTATAAAACTTCGTGAATTATATCAGCCCTGGTTTTGCTGGCAAAAATCAGGATATTTTTACCCACCTCATTTTTAGTCTTAAATACCTGGAAATGAAAGAAAAGGTGTAACGCCCGCTCCTCCGGCCAGGAATACAACTTCTCCCTTAAAAGAAAATGCCCCCCAAACATCCTGTAATACCAGTTCGTCACTTTCCAAATGATCGTCTTCGGGCAAACCCATAAATGTAAATGGCCTCTTTTCTTCCAGCCAACCAGTTTTATTGATAGCGACCTTAGTTGCCTGGTCCGATGTAAATATATATCCGGCAGGCCTTTCTATATCTATCCCAACTATATCATGATATCTATCCCAACTATATCATGCGTGACCTTACCAATTGACTTTATCTTAACAATATGCGGTTCCATTTTTTAGTTTAAAGTATAAATTTTTTTTTGTCGTAATACATTAATGACCCTTGGCTGATATATATCCTAAAAATTCTTCTTTCCGGCCAGGGCTTAAGAAATCACCTGAATAGTCGGCTGTCACCATACTGCTATTGATGTCTTTTACACCCCGGGAAGAAACGCATAAATGCGCTGCTTCTATTACCACGGCAACATCTTCTGTTTGTAAAACCTGCTTCAATTCATTTGCTATCTGAATGGTCAATCTCTCCTGCACCTGGGGCCTTTGCGCGTAGTACTGTACTATCCTGTTAAGTTTTGACAATCCAATAACTTTTCCGGCCGATAGGTATCCAATGTGCGCTTTTCCTATAATAGGAACAAAGTGATGTTCGCAATTTGAATATAGGGTAATATTCTTCTCAACCAGCATTTGAGCATACCGGTACTTATTTTCAAACAATGTAACAACGGGCTTGTTTTCAGGATCCAACCCGTGGAATATTTCTTTTACATACATTTTTGCAACCCGCCCTGGGGTACCTTTTAGGCTATCATCATGCAAGTCCAATCCCAGTGTATGCATTATTTCTTTGAAATGCAAGGCAATAATTTTAATTTTCTCGTCATCCGAAAGATCAAAGGCATCTTTCCTCAGGGGAGTGTCATAACAAGCACCCATATGCCCTTCACCAAACAAATCTTCCAGTTCGTCAAAAGAAAGTGCGTGTGGTGCATGTAACCCTACTTCATTTTTATCCATAATTATGTATGTATCTTTTAAATTATTACTGGTGTAACGATTTGAGTATTTTCCCCGCAAAAGGTTACAGAAAAATAAACAGGTAATTTTGTAACCTTCCTGTTACAGGATAATCTAATAGAATATTCGCGGACAACATGACCAACAACCGTACAATTGTAGCAGACATTTCTGACAATGAAATTATCTCAAGAATCCTCCGGGGCGAAAGGGAGCTCTATGCCAGGATAATTAGAAAGTATAACCAACGTTTGTACCGTGTGGGCATGTCGATCATAAACGATGATGCGGAAGTAGAAGATGCGATGCAGGTTGCTTACATAAAGGCATATGAGAATCTTGGTAAGTTTGAATTCAAGGCGGCTTTTTCGACATGGCTTACGAAAATACTAATAAATGAAAGCCTGTTAAGACGCAAAAAAAGAATCCAGTTATCGAATATCAGTTATGAAATGAATGACAATAAAATTTCTCAGCATCACCAGGTGGAGCCTCAAACACCACTTATGAATGTTATCAACTCAGAGTTAAAGGTAATATTGGAGAAAGCGATCCGCCAGCTTCCTGAAAAATACAGAATGGTTTTTATCATGCGGGAAATCGAAGATATGAATGTTGCAGAGACCCGTGAATGCCTGGACCTGAGTGAGGCCAATGTAAAAGTGAGACTCAACCGTGCCAAAGCGTTGCTAAAAAACTCCCTGGCCGAATATTATCACAAAGAAGATATACTGAATTTTCACCTACTAAGGTGCGACAGAATCGTTGATCATGTAATGAAACAAATTAATTCACTGGAAACACAGTTGTGAATTT
>JBDTLZ010000164.1:0-10546 GCA_039934515.1 Ginsengibacter sp. | reverse complement strand
GAGAATCAACACCGGCAATAATCCGGGTTTGGAAATGTAATAGCTTATCTTTTCTAATCTACATACCAGCGGGTACCGCTAAATTGTTCTTTTGAAGCGATTGCTTCACGAATGAGGTCGTGGATAGTAATGATGCCTTTAAATTTATCATTATCAAAAACAGCCAGGTACCGCGACTTCGAAGTATTTATAAGTGTCATACAATGCCCGGACTTATCGTTCAGGCCTATAACCGGAAGGTCAATAGTCATTATCTCATGTACCAGGGTTTTACCGGCAGGCTTTTCATGTAAAATTAATTTATATACACAATCCCTCTCCGATATAATACCCGCATATTGCCGGCTCTTCCGTACTATCAGGTAACTGATATTTTTTGATTTCATAAGAGCGGCGGCTTTGATTACCGTCGCAGTTTCATTAATGAAATTAGAATGGGGGCCTTTCTGTTTAAGTATCTCTCTTACAATACGCATTGTTTGGTCTTTTTGAAACAAATTTATGTTACAACAAATCTAAAAACTTAAATTGTTATTACTAAAATGATTTTCTCAAAATATTTTATACCCTATCCGCGAATTGTAGCCATTGAACGGCCGCAAAAATCCCGGGAAAAATTCCCTTGTTGGAAATATAAAGCACGATTTTCTTACCCTTCATCCTAAATTGTGTTTTTTAACCCCATCATTTATTAAAATTTTAGTGAGGTTTTCGATATTGCTAAAAGCCCGACCAAAAAAACTTACATTAACCACGGAATTAATACCGGATTTATCGTATTGGATAATAAGAATAGCCAGGGATTTTCCATTCCGCTCCATGCACCAGCCAATCGAACCGCAACCATTAACCCCTCCATGTGCGTACCATCGATAAGATCGTTTACAAAAAATTTCCTGCCGGAAAATTCCGGTAGAAAATCGCAGCCTGAGAAAAAAAATAGAAATCCTCTTTTCCCGGTGCGGGCTTTGATCATAGGTTTTGAACAACGAGTTCAACCGCATGTTCCTGGCTGAAAGCAGGGTTTCATCGCTGGCAAAAGCATTTGCAGTGCCGGCAATTTTAATAACCATTTCCGGCGCTTTCATCCTTGCTTCCTATACGGCAGAACAAGGCACAAAGGAAGTCGGTACGAGGAAAGTTTTGGGCACCGGTGAAAGGCAGGTGGTTGCTCTATTTGCATGGTATTCATCAAGAACTTTTTGGTCGCCAATCTCGTGGCCGTGCCACTTTCATGGTTTGTTGCGTACAAATGGTTACACGGATTTGCCGATAGAATTTCAACAAGCCCGATGATCTTTGCTATGGGCTTGCTGGAACTGCTATTTATTACAATGCTCATCGTTGGCTATGAAGTCTGGAAATAAGCCAGGGCCCCGGGGTTACTGCCTTGGGCACGGAGTAATGTTATGAGCCTGGAGATTGCATCGTTAATTGCTTTTGATAAGAAACACTTCATTAAAGGGATGTCCTGATCTTGCACTTCGAAACGAAGATAGCTACCCGGGCCTGAAAATAGGGCCTTTTACCCCTGCCTTTCAGTTCTTTAGAGCTGCGAGCACAGATCCGATCTGCCCATAATGGTAATAATCGTGTTGAACAATTCCTGCAATAAGGTATAAAAAAGAATAGTTTCTGCCAGGCACCAGTGAATCCCAGCGGTCAGAAGGAAAATTTTCAACCGCAGATAAAAGTTTCACATGACACTTTTTAAATTCGCTGCAAATAACATCCCAGTCATTGGGTTCCGGCCAATTCACAGGCGATTCATCCTTAATGTCATAATCATTATTGCCGGTCAATTTTTGCAAAACAAAATTCCGCCAGGCGGTAATATGGCCAAGCAATTGCGCTACGGAATGGTTGTGTCCTTTTACTTTTTTTAATGCCTGGCTGCCTTTTAAAGAAAATACCCGCACGTTTAAATTCTCGGTTACCCACGGATCCCCGTCATAAATTTCTGCCAGTTGTAATTTAGCTCTTTCAACTACCGCTTTAATTTCATTCTGTTCCATTGTTGACTTATTTGTTAACAATTTATAGGTTTTAAATCTGTAGATCGAATCAAACCGACCCATCGTAACAATACATTCCGCGAAATATCAACTATTTCTTAGCTCACATTTTTTTCGTTTTTGCCTATGTTATTCGGTATCACAATTGTGAAGGCTGTTCCCTTATTAAGTTCCGATTCTATATGCACCGTACCTTCCAGTTTTTCGATGGCCTCTTTTACAATATACAAACCAATACCCGAACCGGCTGAAGTTTTGTCTGCCCGGTAAAACATGGTAAAAATATGATCGAGATGTTTTTTGGCTATGCCTTGCCCGTTATCTATAACCTTTATTTCAGCCTTATTAATATCTGCTTTTACAATAATTTTTACATATGGATTTTCCTGGTTTTTATTATGATACCGTAATGAATTGGATATTAAATTATTGATCACCATGTTCATCCGTACTCTATCGGTAACAAACATTCCCTGCTGGACTATTTCAACGATTCTCTTAATATTTTCTGAATTATCGGACAATATATGATCCTGGAGGGAACTGTTAATAAATTCATTGAAGTCAACCGGCTCATAGCTTAATTCCATTCTTTTATTTCTCGCAAAATCAAGTGTATCTGTAATCAAAGAGTCAAGCCTGAACAATGTCTTTTTTTGCATGTCCAGGAAAGTAATTCGTTTGGCAATATCCGGTTCTTCCCTGATAATTTCAACCAGTGCAAGGATAGAAGTGACCGGCGAACGAAGGTCATGAGAGGTCCTGTAAACCAGGCTATCAAGTTCTGCATTGAGTTTGGTCAACTGTCCGTTTGCCTCATTAATTGTATCATTTTTAAGGATTAGCTCTTCATTTATCTGTGCTAATTTTTTATTCACCACTTCAAGTCTTGAGAATGTCCAGAAGAATTGTTTTGAGAGGGCTATTGCCTGTGAAATAATGAAAATAAAAAGCCCGGCGTAAATCAGGTGCACGCTTTCTATAATGAGACTTGTATACAGCAGGTCATTTATGATGGTTATAAAGAGCAGTATGAATCCAACCAGGAAATAATCACTCCCGGGCCTCTTGTTCCTTAACGCCCTGACGTAAACCACTAAACCGTAGCAAGCAGTAAGCAGCATGAACACCTGGAACGGGCGTAAAGTATAGCGAAAAATAAGAGGAGATGTGAACAATGCAATTAATATAAAAGGAATGCTGATGATTAGAATATACCGGAGTATCCTTTTTGAAAATTCTTTTGGAAACAATTCAAAGGAAAAAAGAGACAGCACCGGCACCGATAAATAGAGCGAGACAAATTCAATGTGTTTGATAAAATGCCAGCTCCAATCGGTTATATACCTGATGCCCATTTCGTCTGTTACCAGGGGCCTGGTGGCAAGTATCATACAAAAAATGCTGAAATACAAAGGGGATAGTCGCCGGCGGAAAAAGAAATAGATCACAAAATAAAATACACCAATAAGGAAGAAGCTGCCCGTAATAAAAAAATCGACCGCCACCTTTGTTATCCAAAAGGTTTGCACCTTTTCATGAGGGCCGAGCTTAATAAAGTCCCACAACCCACCTTCGTCGTAGGTATAATTAGAAACCTGGATCACAATATCCAATACATTATTTTCCGGCACGACTGGAATTATGTAAGGCATAAAATCGGGGGCGGCAGTGATATCGGTTGTTCCGACCTTACCAATTTGCAACGCTTCTTTCCCGTTAATAAATAATTTGTATGCAGATCCAATGGTTAAAAATTTCAGGTCAAGTTTTTGACCGGACGGAGGGCATAATATTTTTAACCGGTAAGTAGCATACCCCAGCCCGGGATCTAACATTCCAAGGCCCGGTATAAGGCTGTTCCAAAAACCAGGCACCTTACTATAAGCAGATGGCACATGTGTCGCTGAATCGAAAGATGAAGGCGTATAAAGCGCTTTCCAGTAAAATTCCCATTCGCCATTTAAATCCGAAATGCCGTTCTTTGTCCAGTTCCAATTGCGGAGATCAAGTACGCCTTTTTCGGCCAGCACTTTTGACTGGCCGGATGAGATATTATAAATAATTATCAATGAAAGAAGGCATACAATTTTCATTATGCCTAACCTGATAAATGACTGTACCGGTCTTCTCTCTTGATCCATAAATTCTTCCATTAAAATTTTATGTTATTTTACAGATACATATACATACGGGACAGGTTCCTTATTTATGCATAATGTTACAATAACTAATGGAATTCCAAAGCTTTAGAAAATACATAGGTAAGTTTTGGGGTGAGTAATTAAATTAATGTAAACGTAGAAATGTTTTGCAGCAATTGCAAATTTTATTTAATTTTTTATCCTCCTAACTATTGATTAACAATAATTTTTGCAAATTGTTTATAATAAAATATAATGTTTGTCCGGGAATACCTGCAGGTTAAATTATTAGCTTGTAGAAGAAGTAGCAACCCGGCATTCTTAAGTAGCTAAATCATATCTTTTAATTTCTCCACAACAACATCGACTTCCTCCCGGGTGTTGAACTTACTAAAAGAAAAGCGGACAGTAACCTGGTTTGGGTCATTGCTTATGGCTCTTATTACGTGGCTTCCTGCATCGGCTCCGGAAGTACAGGCACTGCCACCGCTTGCGCAAATGTTATGGATGTCAAGATTGTAAAGAAGCATCTCCGATTTTTCTGTTTTTGGAAAGGCTGTACTTAAAACCGTATAAAGACATTTCCCGTCACTGTCTCCATTAAAATAAACACCCGCGATATGTTCCCGCAGTTTTGACTTCATATAGCTTTTAAGGCCGCCTATGAAATCACTATCGTTTTTATGATTCGCCGTTGCAATTTCGAGCGATTTGGCAAAACCCACGATACCATATATATTTTCTGTTCCTGCACGCATGTTCCTTTCCTGGCTGCCTCCATTAATGAGTGGACCTATTTTTACATTTTCGTTGACGTAAAGTATGCCAATGCCTTTAGGGCCATGAAATTTATGCGCGGCACCAGTAATAAAATGTACGGGGAGCTTCCTGATATCGAATGAATAGTGTCCCACAGTTTGCACTGTGTCCGAATGAAATATGGCATTGTATTTTTTGCAAAGTTTTCCCACCTCTTCAATATTTGTAATATTTCCAATTTCATTATTTGCGTGCATTAGAGTTACCAGGCATTTTTGCCCGCTTCCTTTTAGCAATCTTTCCAGGTCGGCCATGTCAATATGGGTATCCGGCAGTATTTTCACATACGAAACTTCCGCAAGGCCCGACCTGCCAAACTGTTCTACACAATGTAATGTAGCATGATGTTCCAGCGGTGACGTTATGATTTTTTTACACCCAAGATCGCGCACAGCCCCGGTAATGGCAGTATTGCTGCTTTCTGTTCCGCCACTGGTAAAAAATATTTCCGCGGGATGGGCATTTAATATTTTTGCAACAGTCTTCCGGGCAATTTCGATAGCCATCCTCGTTTCACGTCCGTAGGAATATATAGAAGACGGATTTCCAAACTTTTCTGTAAGGTAAGGCATCATAGATTCCAGCACTTCTTTATCCAATGCGGTAGTTGCCGCATTATCGAAATAAATTCTATCCATAACCAGCAAAATTATTGAAAAGATATTTAAGGAACTGCCGGCCCATCACAGCCCGTGGAATTACTATTTACTGCAGGCACAAAAACCGATGGCACCATTTCGTGCGACAACCCATTTCAATGCTTGCCTTGTGTCGCAATGAATTCAATAAAAAGCAGGTAAAATAAGTTCGGGGTATATGCTGGTAATAGCTATGAAAATTAGACGGAAGGCTGCTACTGATTACATTGCCTCGTGGATGTCTCTCATGATTTTCTTAGCGATATTTTCAGCAGTGGTTTCAAAATTACTTTCAGAATAAATTCTTATGATAGGCTCGGTGTTGCTTGTTCTCAGGTGTACCCAATCGTCATTATCAAACTCTATTTTCAACCCGTCATCGGTATTCACTGGATTATTCCTGTATTTATCTTTTATCTTTTTAAAAACTTCTTTTACATCCACATTGGTTTCCAGCAGGATCTTATTTTTCGAAATAAAATAATCAGGATAACCACCGCGCAACTGGTTTATGGTTTTTTTAGAATGCGCCAGGTGGGTAAGAAACAGTCCAATGCCAATAAGAGCATCGCGGCCGTAGTGAAAATCGGGTACGATAATACCCCCATTTCCCTCACCCCCTATTACAGCCTTTACTTCTTTCATTTTATTTACCACGTTTACTTCGCCCACGGCCGAAGGAAAATATTCACCTCCGTGTTTCTCTGTAATTTCCTTAAGAGCTTTGGTGGAAGACATATTGCTTACCGTGTTTCCTTTCCTGTGGCTTAAAATATAGTCTGCAACAGCAACCAATGTATATTCCTCACCAAACATACTGCCATCTTCACATACAAAGCAAAGCCTGTCCACATCGGGATCAACCGCAATTCCAAGGCTGGCATTCTGCTTTTTCACTTCTTTGCTTAAGCTCATAAGGTGGGCAGGGATTGGCTCTGGATTATGATCGAATTTACCGTTTACTTCACCATTCAAAACGATGACTTCTTTTACGCCGAGTGCTTTCAATAAGGCCGGAACATAAATTGCGCCCGAACTGTTTATGGCATCAACAACAATTTTATATTTTTCTTTTTTTATGGCCGCAACATCGACGAGTTCATAATTGATAACAGCATCAATATGCTTTTGCAGGTAGGAATCATCAATAACATATTTACCGGCTTTGTCAACACTGGCAAAAATAAAATCGTCTTTTTCTGCTAATTCCAATACTTTTTCGCCCTCTTCTGCATTGATAAATTCACCATGCCTGTTGAGCAGCTTCAATGCATTCCATTCTCTCGGATTATGACTGGCGGTTATTATAATACCACCACCTGCGTTCTCTGCTTTTACCGCAATTTCAACTGTTGGAGTAGTGGTAATACCAAGGTCAATTACGTCAAAACCGCATGCCATAAGGGTATTGGCGCATAAATTACTTACCATCTCCCCGCTTATGCGGCCATCACGGCCAATTACAATTGTCTTATTACCATTTTGAAGATTGACCCAGGCTGCGTAGGCAACAGTAAATTTCACTATATCCGGGGGCGTAAGATTCTCACCCGGCTTTCCTCCTATTGTTCCCCTTATGCCGGAGATGCTTTTGATCAGTGCCAATTATTCATGTATTTAAGTTTGTAAAGTTAAAGTAATTGTATTAATAGCTAACCAGCTTATTGACTTATTAGTTAATTACCATTTACATTTGCCAACAAATGTGTGATAAATGGAAACTACCCCCTGGTTTAAAGACTGGTTCAATTCACCATACTATCACCAGCTATATTTTAAAAGGGACGAGGCGGAAGCAGCGAAATTTATAAATAAGTTAATTGATTACCTGAAACCTCCCCCGGAATCGCTAATGCTCGATATTGCTTGTGGCAAGGGCCGCCATTCGCGCCAACTTGCTTCAAAAGGCTTCGACGTTACCGGTATTGACCTTTCCCCATACAGCATCACGGAAGCCAAGAAATTTGAATCTGAAAAACTGCAGTTTTTTCAGCACGATATGAGGCTGCCATTTTGGATAAATTACTTTAGCTATGCTTTTAATTTTTTCACCAGCTTTGGATACTTTAATACCAGGCGGGAGCATGACAATTCCATTCGTACAATCGCCCGGTCATTATACCCCGGTGGCATCCTGGTCCTGGATTATCTCAATGTTCACTATGCAGAAGACCACCTGGTACATAAATCGGAACTACAGATCGACGATGTTAATTATTTTATTACCAAATGGTTTGATGAAACACATTTTTATAAAAAGATCGTGGTCGAAGATGACGTGCTTGATAAGCCCATAGAGCACCAGGAAAAGGTGGCTAAATTCTCTTTAGGCGATTTCACCGAAATGTTTGCATATCACCAGTTACAGATACAGGAAGTATTTGGGGATTATAATTTCAACAGCTACCACGTAATAAATTCACCAAGGATGGTAATGATCGCCAAAAAAATAATCCGCTGATTTTCAAACACAATCCCGGGCGATAACATTTCCCGTGTCCCCTTTAACTGATAAAAAATTCTGTAAAATCCGGTACCAACATAGGGTTACTTCTTATTATTTACCAGCATCCATTTAGCTGTTTCATACATGGCCGATGTAAGTTCGCTTAAATTGCGCCTTACAGAATCGTTTTGTGCAGGAGTAAGCTGTAAGACGTTTGATCGTAAGGGCATCAGCTCGTCTTTTTTTATGCGCAGGTTTTTTACATAATAATAGTCGTTGGTAACAACACCGATATTTCCTTCATCATGATGGATGATAAAGGCTGCATCGGTTTTATTTTTTGAATGAAGAAGGTCTCTTCCAAGTGTAGTATTTGTATAAGACATATGGAGCATGCCCGCAAGGGTAGGTAAAATATCAATCTGGGAAACGACTTCGTTTCTTGTTGCCGTGGTTATGAGCTCCGGAGCATAAAATAATAAAGGCACATGCTCATCGCTTAAACGCCCGGAAGTCCATGCATCCGGATACATTGCTGATGCCTCTCCTTCAATACCGTGGTCACCGGTAAAAATAAAAATTGTATTAGCAAACCAGCTTTGCCTTTTCGCTTCTTCAATTAATTTTTTATAGCAATAATCTGTGTAGCAGAACGATTGAAATTCTTTCAATGATTCAAACCCATATTTCCTGAGTGTATCTTCATTAACTATTCTTCTTTCAAAATCAGTATCCTCAGGTGGTATGCTGTAAGGGCGGTGATTGTCGGCTGTTTGAATGATTGCAAAGAATGGCTTTTTCTGTTTTGAAAAAATCTTCCCCGATTCAAGGAACAGATTTTTATCACTAATGCCCCAGACATTTAAGAGCGGTGAGGTATAAGAGCCTTCCTGGTGAAGTTGAAGCCCGTTAATATTTTTTACAAGCCCTTCGAAATTATTGAAATCACTGCTGCCTCCCAGGAAATAAAATTTATTATAATCGACAAAGTCATTAATAATTGTATGCTGGTGAATTGCCTCAGGATTGCGGGTGGAGAATTCAGAAAGCTGCACATCAGGTGTACCGGTTAATACACCGAAGACACCACGCGCAGTTCCAAATGTGGGTGTAAAACACCGGTTAAAAAATAAGCCACTGTCGCACATTGACTTGAAGAAGGGAGTAGTGTTGAGCGGGTTGCCACTGACGCTGCTCTTGTACATACTGAAGCTTTCACATATTACCAAAACTACATTGGGCCTGCTTTCCAGGGCCTTACTATCCGGCAAAACTTCTCTTGAATAGTCTTTATCGAGGATACTTTGAGAATCGAGCTGAAGAAAATTTGCAATTATAGGAAAATAAGCTTTTGCCTTTGCGTCCTCGAAAGATGGCTTCCGGAATTGCAAAGTTGTAAAAAAATTCTGAAGCGGATTCAGGGCGACATATGATTTGAAATTATCATTGAGTTCAAATGCATCTTTCCATTTTATTGGTTTAAATGAAAACACACCATACAGGCACCAGGCCAAAAAAATGATGGCGCCCGCATGCCAGCGTCTTTTATAAATAATATTCCCCCTGAGATTTCTCTTGAGCGTTTGTACATGCGTTTTCTTAAAAAGTCGGGACATTAAAATGACGGTAAGCACAAGTGCACTTATAATCCAAACCATCGGGTAACTCTGCCAAAGCATTTTAAATGAAATAATAGGGTCTTCTGCAAAATTGAGCGCGCTGGCATTTATACGGGTGTGATTGTAACTGAAATTTCCAAAATCAGCTCCGAAAAAAAATAATACAATAAGGGTGATCGCTGCGAGGTAATAGGACCAAAAGCGCTTATTACCTTCAGAAAAAAATGGTGAAAACCGGGGGTAAACTGAAAGTAAGGCAATGGGCAAAAGAATCATCGAAATCCATTTGGCATCGAATCGGAAACCAAGCCAGAAGGATGGCAGCAGCGAGGAAAATGGAATGTTAGCCGGTTTAAATAAAAAAACAGTTGATATCCTGAAGAGCGTAAAAATAAGGACGTAGATAAGCCACAAAACAAACAACCATTGAATGGTTAATGGAACCGTTTTAGGCAATTTAGCTTTAAAAGTCATGTTTTAAAAAATGCAAAGTTACTACCTTATTAGAAGGATGTTGCCTTGTTTTTATAAACCTGGCTTCGATAACAGTCATCCCGCCTCTTATTGCGATTTGTCATTTATTGCCGGCAATCGTTGTATTGCGTTTTAAATTATTTAACATCATATACCGGGCGGTTTCATAATAAGCCTGCGAAAGTGTTTTTATTGCTTTCCGGTCTTCGCCTGATCCGTAGGTCTGCGTCAAGGCACTGTCATTCCGGGCCGATCGGAAATCTTCTGTGCCATTCAGGAGATTGTGCACATAACAGTATTCATCCGTTACAATCCCGATTTGCTTGATATTGGGATCAAACAAAAATGCCCGGTTTTTATAACGTTCTGTATAATTTTTTGTGGTATCAAA
>JBDTLZ010000163.1:0-2759 GCA_039934515.1 Ginsengibacter sp. | reverse complement strand
ATCAAGTCAATACCACAACGGAATTCACAAAACTTCAAAATCCTGTGACGAAAACAAGAAGAAGCTTCCAAATATATCCGGCCTTTAAAAAACCTGATTTAAAGCGGGTTATCACACATGTTCTTACTTTTCTGCGTGGCAGGGGAAATAAGTCGACAATAAAAACCTTCCTCAATTACCAGGGTGATCCAACAATTAAAAATCCGTCTAAATATTACCATTCAGGCAATATTTCTTTTATATGGCAGAGAGATATTTTTAAGCAGTAAGCCTTTACAGGATATTTGATTGATCATACTATGTTATGTAATTAATGAAAGACGCAAGATCGTTACGCGAATTCCCGGTGCGATCCAATAGTTATCGGGTTACACCAATTACAATAAAATTGTGGGGCTTTACAAGATTCTGTTTGATTACTTCATATCTTAGAACATTAACAGGAAATACCATGAAAAAATTTCTTTCTCTGCTGCTTCTCATTTTTTCTCTCGGCTGTACTCAAAAAAAACAATATGACGTAATCATCCGAGACGGAATGATCTACGATGGAAACGGTGGCTTACCGTTCAAAGGTGATATTGCAATTAACGGAGATACGATTGCAATGATTGGGGATCTTGAAAAAGCCACCGCCAAAGACGAGATAGATGCAAAAGCGATGGCAGTAGCCCCGGGATTTGTAAATATGCTTAGCTGGTCTAATGAATCGCTGATCCTGGACGGGCGCTCACAAGGTGAATTGCGCCAGGGTGTGACACTAGAAGTAATGGGCGAAGGTGAAAGCATGGGGCCGCTCACCTCAGCAATGAAAGATCAGATGCAAAAAGGACAAAGTTCTATAAAGTATACTGTTGATTGGAATACGCTTGGGGGTTATTTGAACTGGCTCGAAAAAAAAGGTATTAGTTGTAATGTAGCTTCCTTTGTGGGGGCGACCACAGTTCGTAATTATGTTGTGGGAGAGGATGACCGCGACCCCACCCCTGCTGAACTGGATAGCATGAAATCATTGGTAGCACAGGCCATGAAAGAAGGTGCGTTGGGAGTAGGATCTTCGCTCATTTATCCGCCCGCATTTTTTGCGAAAACCGGTGAGCTTATTGCGCTGTGTACCGAGGCGCAAAAATATGGCGGTTCCTACATTTCTCACATCCGTAATGAAGGGAATAAATTATTTGAGGCATTACATGAGCTGGTCACCATTGCCAAAGAAGCCAACGTGCACGCAGAAATATATCACCTTAAAGCAGCCGGAAAAGATAATTGGTGGAAGATGGACAGTCTTATAAATATCGTTGACAGTGCGAGACGGCAGGGATTAGATATATCAGCCGACATGTACACATATTTTGCTTCGGCCACAGGGCTTACAGCTTCATTTCCTCCTTCGCTGCAGGATGGTGGCTTTGGTAAATTATGGCAGCGACTCCATGATGTACAAATTCGTCAACAAATGAAAAAAGAAATGAACACCGATGCAATGGATTGGGAAAATACTTATTACGGAGCCGGAGGTGCAGACCATGTTTTGTTACTGGAATTTCGCCAGGACTCCCTGAGAAAATATGTTGGGAAAACACTCGCTGAAGTAGCAAAATTGCGTAATTCGACGCCGGAAGAAACTGCTATGAACCTTATTATTGAAGACAGCACACGTATCGGTGTTTCCTATTTTTCTATGACTGAAGACAACATTAAAAAAGAGATCGCATTGCCCTGGATCACATTTTGTTCCGATGCCGCATCACAAGCACCCGAAGGAGTTTTTCTATATTCAAACCCCCATCCGCGGGCATATGGAAGTTTTATACGGGTACTTGGGAAATACAGCCGTGATGAAAAAATTATTCCCCTCCAGGAAGCGATCCGTAAGCTGGCGAAACAACCCTGCATAAATTTAAAAATAAAAAAACGTGGCGAACTAAAGGTCGGCAATTATGCTGACGTTGTAATTTTCGATCCGGCAAAGGTAACAGATAACGCAACATTTGAAAAACCTCACCAATATGCAACAGGCGTTATTGATGTGCTGGTAAATGGTATGCCGGTAATAAAAGATGGAGATCACACCAATGCAAAACCAGGGAGGTTTGTAAAGGGTCCCGGATATATAAATAACCAGGAATGATTGTAGAAAATATTGCACAAAAATATTGCCGTAAAAATCGGGTCATCTATGCCTGCTATAACCGCCTGTTTTTCTAATCCCCCGAAAGCTCCTGCATCATCACTTTTATTAGTTGTTGATAATGCGAAATTAATTTCGCAGTTTTATCTAAATTAGGCCCATTCAACAGATCGCAGCCGGCGATAATACTTTCGTTCCTGTAACGACCGGCAATAATTGTCCATATAGATAAAGCAAGTTGCCTGTTATTCTCTGAGCTCCACAAACGTATACCCGAAGGATCGGCAATAAATATGGGCTTTGGCCACCAGGCACGGCGTGCATATCAAGAATCCCCTACACTTTATAATGGTGGCACCATTTCAATAAAGACCCAAGAATCGGAAAACTGTTGGCATCGCTACTTTCAGATAAACGGTAATTAAATGGTAAGCGAACGCAGTTAAACCCTTTGGCGGCGATTAAGGCAATATCTTTTTCTGTTATGAAATTGTTGTGATACTCTTTTATAAAATAATGGTATCCGGTATCTCCCAATAATTCTGTCAAGCCTTATTTCATTTTTGTTTCCGAATTAAAACCACCTCACCATATCCATTCTTCTCACAAAAGCCAGCCACCCAGGTTC
>JBDTLZ010000162.1:0-6690 GCA_039934515.1 Ginsengibacter sp. | reverse complement strand
ATATCAATACCAACATAATATTTTTTATCGGGAGTAACAAGGCCAACATATTTCATCTGCGTTTGTACATCAAGGTTATATTTTGCGGCGAAGTCACTAAACTTTACCCCGGCCCAATGCGTTACCTGGCTCCATCCTTCAATACACTTGAAATCAAATACGAGTTCTGTTTTAGGTAATGCTCTTATTTGATCCAATGTTACAAACAAGGTATCACCGGCATTTTTTAATACCTGTAATTTCCAAGTTGCCGGGTTAAAATTGTCACTCATTCCCAGATTCCCATTTACCCGCACATTTTGTACTGCTGCAGAAACAGGGAAAGTTTTGGCAAGATGATCGTCTGTGAGAAAATTTGAGAAAAAATTTTCGTTATAATTTAAAATAGTTCTCAGTGGCTGAATGGCGCCTGCTTCGCGCGGTTCTTGCCGAAGCTTTTTCCATGCCAGGACTGCGCCAAGGACCAACA
Source organism: Ginsengibacter sp. (assembly GCA_039934515.1). Classification (GTDB taxonomy): domain Bacteria; phylum Bacteroidota; class Bacteroidia; order Chitinophagales; family Chitinophagaceae; genus Ginsengibacter. The sequence goes on along the minus strand of JBDTLZ010000162.1, from coordinate 6,221 downwards.
ATATGAAAACGGAAAAAGAAAGGAAGGTTTTATACCTTAATTTTTTTTCCGGGATCTCTATCTCTTGCCTGTAGTTCATTCGTCGGTTATTTTGCCGTTATCCTTTGGAATAATTGTGGTATCTATATCTTTTGCAGCAGCTTTTTCCTCTTCTGACCTGTTACGGGAAACTACTTCATGCTGTTGCGCTTTTTCCGTTTCCGGAATTCCGCCATTTGGGGCAATCATCGCCTGTATTGGGACATTGCCGGGAGCAATTTCGTCAGGAGAAACAAATTGAGGTTCTATGGTTTCTTTACCTGGTATGGCAGGTTGCAAAAGTATTGTCTTTCCGGGCTTCAATACATCAAGGCCCGTTACCATGCTTCTAAAATTGTTCCATCCTGCCAGTATCACCTGCACTACATGCACGATAAAGAACAATACAAAAAGGATGGTGAGAATAAAATGTTCGGCACGCGCCCATTCATAACCGCCCAAAAGCGCACATAAAGTATGGAACTGAATTGGTTTATAAATGGAGAGACCGGTAAGCACCGATCCAACGCCCATTACAATCACGACAGTATAAGCAACTCTTTGTGCTGCATTATATTTCTTTTGTGGTGGGAGCGCCTTTCTTATATGCAGATCGTGCAACACGACCTGGAACGATTCTTTTAAGGACTTTTTATTGGGAAATATCAAGCGCCATTCTCCCGAAAATACCAGGTAAATGACATAGATAATACCGTTGATCGCAAAAAGCCACATAAAAACAAAGTGAAAACTCATTCCCTCTGCCAGCCTGAAGGGAATGTGCAACGCTTTATAAAAAGTGTCGGGAAAAAATTTCAATGCTGTTTTATCGCCCCATCCCAGGCGATAAACATCGTTTGCCCAGTAGATCAACATACCGCTCCATATCATAACAGCCAGCACAGGAAAATTAATCCAATGAAACCAGCGAATTGCAAGCGGATGCTTTTTAATTACCTTTTTCACTTCAGCAAATTATCAATTTTATTTGGGAATATTCGTACACGCATCTATATAACTACAGCAAATTGTTTTGATATATATATTAAAGGATTGCCCGGATCTTATTATGACCTTCAAATTGATGAACAGGGAAAATATTGTCATCAATTACAATTGACAGGTAACTAATTGATTAATAATACGTATAAGCAATTATATAATTAAACGCTTTAATATTATTTCTCATTAAAAATCAAAGATGCAGCATTGATACAATACCGTAAGCCGGTAGGTTTCGGGCCATCACTAAATACATGGCCCAAATGTGAACCACAGCGGCTACAATGGACTTCTGTTCTTTCCATTCCAAAAGTATTGTCGGCTGTTTCTGCAACATTCTTCGCGCCAATAGGCTGGTAAAAGCTTGGCCAGCCGGTGCCACTTTCAAATTTTGTTTCCGAACTGAATACTTCCTGTCCGCAACAGACACATTTGTAAATACCTGGCTGGTGATTATCCCAATATTTTCCGGTAAAAGCAGGCTCGGTGCCCTCTTCGCGGGTTACTTCATATTGTAATGGCGTTAACTGTTTTTTCCACTCAGCATCAGTTTTGCTTATTTGATAATTTATTTTTTTTGGCTGCGCGCAACTGGTAAGAGAAAATATAACAGGTATGAATAGTGTCAGAACAAATTTCATTTGAATGGTTTTGTGTGATTAACTTCGGTTAATAATATACGATAAAAAGTAGCCTGGAGTTGCATTGGCGCTTCTATATTCCGGGATCCTTAACAAATTTATATGGGTGTTTGGAGACAAATAGCTGAATATCTTTGGATTAAAAAAAAAGATACAAATACACCCCGTACAAAGTGGATAGGGTACATGCACGGTATAAACCGCCTCTCTATTTTACTTTTTTTACTGGCACTTATCATCATTGTTATAAAATTATTGAGACAATAAGGCCCAGGGTTATAAGCTGAAAGGTCAAAGGGTGACCGCGTCAATCACCATCGGCTTTTTATCTGAACCATCAACTTTTGATTTATGAATGAAGTGGAATTGCAGGATGATATGGAAGAACTCTTTGAACGGCTCACCATTGTTTGCGCCAGGGGCCAGGATGCGCTCAGGATCGATAAATTCCTAATGAATCGTATTGAAGGGGCTACAAGGAATAAGATTCAGCAAGCCATAGAAGTTGAACGGGTGCTGGTCAATGAACAGCCGGTGAAATCAAATTATAAAGTAAGACCCAATGATAAGATAGTGGTTTATGAAACATACCTGCCTGAAAGTACCGGGATTATTCCGGAAGACATACCATTTAAAATTGTCTATGAAGATGATGACGTGATGGTTGTTGACAAAGAAGCAGGTATGGTTGTTCACCCCGGCAGCGGAAATCAGGCAGGCACTTTGGTAAATGCTGTAGCCTGGTATTTGCAACAACAAAATGCTGCTATTACCGAAACTGAGCTTGCCCGGTTTGGGCTGGTTCACAGGATCGACAAAAATACAACCGGCCTTTTAGTGATGGCCAAGACACCACGGGCTATGACTGATCTTGCCAAACAATTTTTTGACCATACAGTGCACAGGCGATATGTTGCACTGGTATGGGGAGATTTTGAAGAAGCCGAAGGCACTGTCAATGCACACGTAGGAAGGCACCAGCGATTCAGGAAATTATTTACATCTTATCCTGAGGGCGATTACGGTAAAGAAGCCATCACACATTACCGGGTACTTGAGAGATTTAATTATGTGACCCTCGTCGAATGCCGGTTGGAAACAGGTAGAACCCACCAGATCAGGGTTCACATGCAGTCGGTTGGCCATCCCATTTTTAATGATGATTTTTATGGTGGTGACAGAATTGTGAAAGGAACCATATTTACCAAATACAAACAATTTGTAGAGAATTGTTTTATGCTATGCCCCCGCCACGCATTACATGCACAGCAACTGGGTTTCGTACACCCGGTTACAAGAAAGCAAATGTATTTTGAAAGTACATTGCCGGAAGATATGAGTAGTGTTATTGAGAAGTGGAGAAAATATAGCCTGAATAGAAGTTAAATACCGGGATTTACACGGAATTACTTTTTGTAAAATAACCTGCTCCCTGGATATTTATTCTTGAAAACCAAAGATCTATTAGAGGTAAGCGGTGAAAATCCCTGTATTGCGAATAAAAATTCAAAAAAACAGATCCACAGAATGCACAGATTTACAGGGATTATCTTCGGAAAATAACGACCATATTTCCGCAATTTTTTTGCTTAGCAACTACTGATCCGTTAAAGACGCGTAATCCGGTAGTAAATGGACCGGGGCGAAAAACTAAAAGCAGAACTACAGATTGCACAGATTTACGTGGGAAAAATGGGAGTCGGTTTACCGTACAAAATCAAACAACGTTGCTGTAAAAACGCCGTGTTCTCTTTTCTTAAAAATAGCTTTCCAGTCACCATTGTACCTAAGAAGCGAAGGTACAAGCAGCTCACCCGCTTTTGTCATTTCAACTTCCATATTTACATCAAAATCGTATACTCCTGCGTCATAGCTTAATGAATAATTGCGGGCAACTATTTCAAAAGTCTTTTCATTAAACCATGTAGTCATCTCATTGATTACTACCCCGTTTTTTTTATTGTCTTTCACTTTAATAGTAAAAACATAACAGCTTGTCGTTTTAAAGTCACGCAGGTCGATATTCATATCATATTTCCCGGCCATGGATTCATCAAAAATTTCCGTTTTTCCACTAATGAAAGGAAGCCCGCTGATTTTTTTGCCCGGGTTGAAAAAAAGCATTTTAAGCTGCTCTTTATGCTTTTCCATGCCACTCAGCCCCCCGGTGGAAAATTCATGGCCTTTTACTATGTTATCCTCCCCGCAAATCGAATCTTTAGTGAAGAAAAGGCCTGCATACATCTGTGCTGTGTAATAATTATAATTGTGGCTGGCATCATACATGTCTCCCGATGAAATTTCCTCCATTACCTCCATTTTCCTGCAATTAGCACTGCGTTCCTGTTTTGTTTTACTCTGCAATGTAGCCTGCGCATGTCCGTTTTTGTCAAGCATCCGGATATCATTGAGCGAAGTATAGCCAATAATGCGAAGATTCCGGAATGCCTTATAAAATGTGGTATCGTTTTTTACTCTTTCAATGAAAGATGGAATATCGAGCTTGTTATTGACAACGATTTCTGAAAGCGTAATATAGTTGCGGTTAACTTTTATTGTAGTATCATTTTTTTCCTGGGCTGCAATACCCTGTGATAAAAGTGACACCATTGAAATTGCAAAAAGATTTTTAACCATGCTGCCGAAATTAAACATTAAACTGTTGGAGAAATGTTATAGCAGGCCAGGGATTATTTTTGCAGTAAGTTGGCTTTGTTGAAATCCGGACTATATCCCGGAATCAACCGTTGGATAATTGCCGGGTTGGGGAACACTGGTGTCGTAGAATTTTGATCCAGGCCTTTGTATACCGGCATACAAAGGCGCTTATTTGATAAAGGACATGCGATAATCGACATCTATTTTTCCTTTGGAAATATCGTCCAGTTTCCGTTTGAGAAGGCTTTTTTTGAGAGGTTTTAAATAATCAATAAATAGTTTGCCATCAATATGATCGTGTTCGTGCAGGATAACACGTGCCGTAATACCATGGAATGATTTCGAAAGTAAATTAAAATTTTCATCGAGAAAGGTTATGGTAATTTTTTCTTTTCGTAACACATCCTCGCGTATTTTTGGAATGCTCAGGCATCCTTCATTATAAGCCCACGCTTCTCCGGTTACAGCATTGATTTTGGCGTTAATAAAGACGCCCTTGTAGCCGGTATCTCCGGGATAGGTATCTTTTTCGTCTTCTTCAAGGTTTTCAATTATCTGTATACTATCCATTACAAACAATCTTATATCCCTGTTGACCTGTGGCGCTGCCAGGCCGACTCCCTTACTATTGTACATGGTTTCCCACATATCATCAATCAACTTACTTAATTCAGGATAATCGGGAGCAATTTCTTTGCCCACTTTACGTAAAACGGGATTGCCATATGCTACTATAGGAAGAATCATGAAATTGATGGTTGACCCCGATAGCTATCAGGAGTTGAATATTTATTGTGGTGCAAATTTAAGTTATACTTTTTAATTTTTTTACCGGTTCAATGGTTTTGCATGTATTCCTGCAACATAATGGTGGCCGCGATTTCATCAACGGTTCTCTTGTTCCTGCGGTCTTTTTTTTTCATGCCCATCTGGAGCATGGCCTGCTTCGCCATTTTTGAAGTGTACCGCTCATCAACGGCTTTTATAGGAATTTGTGGAAACTCTTTTTTCAATTTGATAATGACTGCATTGACGAGCGGGGTGGCATGTGTATCTGTGTCGTCCAGGTTTTTTGGCTCACCGATGATTATTAATTCAACCGTTTCCTGCAGGAAGTAATTTTTTAAAAATGGAAATAAAGCTGGCGAATCAACTGTCGTGAGGCCTGTTGAAATGATCTGTAAAGGATCTGTAACAGCTATACCGGTGCGTTTAAGACCGTAATCAATACAAATAATTCTTGCCATAACAATGTATTGTAATTGGCGATTGTTATAAAAATTGTTGACTAACATCGCGCCTGTGTTAAACGATCACATCCGTTTACAAAGGGAATTTATAAAAAATATCAACCAGGACGAATACCGAAAAAATTACCGACGCTATACCATTTGAAGTAAAAAATGCCCGGTTAACCCGGCTAAGGTCTTTGGGTTTTACCAGGGTATGCTGGTAAACCAGGAAGTAAGCAAATATTGCAGCGCCCACCCAATAAAACCAGCTGAAATGACCCCAGATTCCGGCGGTGAAGATCGATGCAAATGATAAAAAGTGGAGATACTCACTAATATAAAGTGCTTTTTTTATTCCAAGCATGGATGGGATAGATCTTAAATTATTAATTCTGTCAAATTCTTCATCCTGCAAAGCATAGATAATGTCAAAGCCGCTTACCCAGCATAAAACCGCAAAAGAAAACAATACCGGCACTATGGCAAATTTTCCGGTAACGGCTATATATGCGCCGACAGGGGCGAGGCTGAGTCCGAGGCCAAGCACCAGGTGGCATAAGGGGGTGAACCTTTTAGTATAGCTATAAAAAAGTATTACCAATAAAGCCACAGGCCCGAGCACCAGGCATAAAGCATTAATAAAATAGGTAGTACCGATAAATAAGATGCA
>JBDTLZ010000161.1:0-12816 GCA_039934515.1 Ginsengibacter sp. | reverse complement strand
CAACCCCAGCCTACTGTACCGGTGTTATTTTCACCTTTGCGACCGGAAGAAAATAAATTGCCGAAAAGTTTTCAAAAAAAATTATCGCGTGGCAAAAGACAGGAACAACCCATCCTTTGTATCTTACAGCCAATATGGGATTCACAAAAATTGCGTTAACGGGGTATAAAAATTACGAGTCTCAAACATTTCAATTTAACAGGAGAATTGTTGGCATTTGTGGCCTTAACGGCAAGGGGAAAACAAACCTGCTTGATGCTATTAACTATATATGCTTTACCAAAAGTTATTTTGCAAAAACAGATACGCTGAATATATTTTTTGGTGCCGAAGGCTTCCGGCTGGAAGCCGAATTGGAAAATGAGAAAAGTCCAGGTCTCAAAGTGCAAAAGGTCGTTTGCATTTACCGGTCAACGCTAAAAAAAGAATTTTATCTTGATGGTGTCGCCTATGTGAAATTTTCTCATCATATAGGAAAGTTTCCCTGTGTGATGATCGCCCCGGATGATATTGAAATCATATCGGGCGGAAGTGAGGAAAGGAGAAAATTCCTTGACACCTTAATAAGCCAGGTTGATGCCGAGTACCTCCAGCAGCTCATCATCTATAACAAAGTGCTGCTGCAGCGAAACAGCTTTCTCAAAAATGAAACGTTTCAATCAAATTTTGATGCACAGCTTTTGGACGCCCTGGATGCGCAGTTGATCAGGCCGGGAGAGTATATCCATCGGTTGAGAAAGCAATTTTGTGAAAAATTAATCCCCCTGGTAAAGGAATTTTACCAGGAAATATCGGGAAATAATGAAATAATTTCCCTGCAATACAGCAGTCACCTTAATAACCATGAGTTTTCAAAATTACTGGTCTCCGCCAGGCAGAAAGATATGCGCTCTCAACGAACCAATGCCGGAGTTCATAAAGATGAGGTCATTTTCTTACTGAATGAAAATACCTTTAAAGTGACGGCCTCGCAAGGACAGCGGAAAAGCTTATTGTTTGCGTGCAAACTTGCCGAATTTGAAATGTTACGGATGATAAAAGGCGCAGCCCCCCTTTTATTGCTAGATGATGTTTTCGAAAAACTTGATGAGATAAGAATGAAAAATCTCCTCCAATATGTATGCAAAAAAAATAACGGGCAGGTATTTATCACCGATACCCATAAGGAAAGATTGGTAAATGCATTGTCGGAATTTATAAACCACGTTCAAATAATAGAGCTGTAACAACAGGCACAGCAGGCTGGTTATACTACCAATCCGGGGAATATCAGAACACTTTTATTTTTTTAGGTTTATCGTATCTTTATATCATGGCAGAAATTTCTATTGGAGAGGCATTAAAACAATTTTTAAAGACCAGTAAATTAAAAACCGGCGTTCAGGCATTGCAGATAGAAGAGGCATGGGAGAAAATTATGGGTAAAACCATCGCCAGGTATACGGATAAAATTGAGATCATTAATTCCACTCTCTTCATCTCATCAACAGTAGCCCCACTGAAAAATGAATTGTTATACCAGCAGGAAAAAATTATTGAACGCGTAAATGAAATGCTGGGTGAAAAGGTTATTAAAGCTGTAGTGATAAGGTAATGGCAAGATCTTATGACTTGATAAGTGAAGCAATCCCTGTCAATCCAGCATTCACCGCACAGCGGCAACCCGCAACCAGTCCCTTTCCGGTTATTTCATTTTTATTCTTGGGTCGATAAGGCCATACAGGATGTCGGATAATATATTTACGGTCACGAAAATAGTAGCAGAAAATAAAACGGAACCCATCACCACCGGGTAATCAAGTTTCTCCAGCGCGTTTACTGTAACCTTCCCGATCCCCTGCCAGCCAAAAATATATTCGACAAAAAAAGCCCCTGCAAGTAGCTCTGCAAACCAGCCGGTAATAGCTGTAATGACCGGGTTCAAGGCATTACGCAGGGCATGACGATAAACAACCTGCGGGCGACTCAACCCTTTTGCATAGGCCGTCCTTATATAATCCTGGCTGAGGACCTCCAGCATAGAGCTCCTCGTTAATTGGGTAATAATTGCAAGAGGCCTTATACCGAGGGTAATGGCAGGCAATATCAAATTTTGTAATGTAAGGTAACGCTCACCGTTAGTCTCATCAATATTGAACCAACTGCCGGTTAACGGCAGGCCGGTATATGAATGCAGCACTACTCCGAATACATAAGCAATAACTATGGCCATAAAAAAAGAAGGCGCTGAGATACCGATAACACTTGTAAAAACAGCGGAAGTATCGAGCCATGTATTTTGCTTTACGGCTGCTATTACGCCCAGGAAAATTCCAACGATTGTAGCGAAAAACATTGCGGCAATAGCTAGCATCAGGGTACCCGGCAGTGCTTCCAATAAAATATCTATTACATCTTTTTTTGTTTGGTAACTGCGCCCGAGGTAAGGAATCTTCAACGAAAAGTTATGACTACCAGCCTGGGAACCCCCGATAAAAAACCCGTGTAGATTCTTGTCATTAATTTCCTTTTTTGTATGAATGGCTATTGGGGAAACATCATTTATATATAATAAAAACTGTTTCCATTTTGGCTGATCCAGGTACAATTCTTTCCTGATATTATCCATGGTTTTTTTATCGCCAGTTTGCCCGGCAATTAGCCTGGCAGGATCGGCAAAGGCCTGGAAAATAAAAAAGACGATAACAACCACGCCGGCTATTACCAGCAATCCATAAAATGTTTTTTTAACTAAAAGATTAAACATAGCGTGGTTGATGGTTCAATTAACACCCTTGAATTCGGCCGGTGCTGAATGGCTTCCTATGTATGATTGATTTTTGCCATTACTTCAACGCCTTTTTAAAATCTGCCCATCCCCATTTATTTTCTACTACAGCGCCGTTCATAAGATATAGTTCGGGATTGGTGCGGCCGGCGGTCTTCAAAGCCGTCGCGTCAAGGCTCAGCACAGGAATATTGTAATTGTTTCTTTCATTAAAAAATTGCTGTGCTTCAGCAGCCTGGGATGCAACAATAATCAATGGAATGTTCTTGCTTTTTGCAAGGGTATAAAGAGCGGTAAAATTATCAAGCCAGTAATCCGCGCCTGCTGCGAGGTCTTTTATAAAGAATAAATAATATCCCCCGGGCCTGTTCAGAACATCATCTGTAGAATCGCTCCCTGAAAGAGTCGTAAGATAAAAATCCTTTATCGGTGGCTCGTTGTTTTTTCCTTTCTCTATAATAAAATCTTCCCGTTTTACAAATTCCCACGTTGAGTCCGGGAGGTTCTGTTTTGAAAACTCCTGTTCTTTCCCATCTTTTTTGTAAAAGAATTTGAAATCCTTTTTATCAGGAATTGCATCCGCCGGCATTTTTCTAAGTGCCATCACATTATTGCCTTTTTTAAAAGGCAGGCAATCGATAACAGGCATATGCCGGAGCACAAACCATTGAAATCCGAGGACAATGCCAACAGAAATAAATATAATGATACCATTAGCACCCGGGGTTAATACCTGTTTAATATATTTCGTACCGAAGAAGATAAAAAGTATCAATACCAGCAAAATAAGGTCTTTTATAAATGACTGCATGGCGTTTAGGGGAATACAATCGCCAAAGCAGCCACAGGTTGCTATCTTCCCCGACAACACCGCATAACCTGTTAAAAAGCTAAAGAAAATAATAAGCAATAAAAGCAGCAGGCTGAAGAATTTCTTCCATATTCCCAGCAAAATTCCGACACCCACAATGATCTCCAGTGTAATGGTAATTAATGAAAAAGAAAGTGCATAGTTGTCAAGCCAATGCATGATCGCTGTGAGAGATTGGTTTTGCGACCACACATCAAAAAATTCCTGCATTTTATAAGAAAGGCCTAAAGGATCATTTGCCTTTATGAGCCCGGAGAATATAAAGAGCACTCCTACAATAACCCTGGCTGCGTTGACTAATAGCTTCATTTTTTTATTTTTTATGAACCACAGGGTTTGAAACCTGCAAGGTATGTAAACGGTAAATTTTAAAAAACGCCCGGCCTTAGCATTATTAGCGCGAAAAGAGCATAGTTAATAATATCGTAATAATTGGCATCGATTCCTTCGCTGATCAATGTTTGGCCATCATTTTGAATAATTTGTTTTATTCGCAGTACTTTGGCTAATATAAGATCAACAAAACTTTCCTGGCTCATTTCTCTCCATGCTTCTCCATAATCATGATTTTTATCTTCCATTAATTTTTTTGCTGAAATAACCTTGTCGTCATACAACTTTGTGACTTCCATTAACGGAATATCTTCCACTTCTTCGTCATGTATTTCAAGTTGTATCAGCCCGATAATCCCATAGTTCACTATTCCTTTAAACTCTCCTTCAATATCGTCCTGTATTTTTTGAATTCCTGTTTCCTGGATATTTCGTATTCTTTTGGCCTTGATATACACCTGGTCGGCTATTGAAATGGTACGGTAAACACGCCAGGAGGTTCCATAGTCTTTAGTCTTTTTCAGAAAAATTTCCCGGCAGGTTTTTATTGCGCTGTCGTATTGCTGATCCGTGGTAACTTGCATAATTATCGCCAAATTTAATCATAAACACACAATGTTTTCATTGAACTGCAAAGGAAGGCTGGTATTGATTAAAAAGCCGATGGTAATGGGAATCCTGAATATAACCGGGGATTCTTTTTATGCCGGCAGCAGGGTTCAAACGATGGACACCATATTGAGCAAGACAAGGCAAATGATTACCGAAGGTGCAGACATTATCGATATTGGCGGCCAAAGCTCGCGGCCGGGCAGTGACCGCATTTCAGAAGAAGATGAAATGCGCAGGGTACTGCCGGTTATAGAATTACTTGCCCGTGAATTTGGCAATGCCCTGCTTTCAATTGATACCTATTATGCAGGTGTGGCAAAAAATGCAGTAGAAGCCGGGGCTTCGTTTGTTAATGATATCAGCGCCGGGGAAATGGACAAAAATATGCTGAAGACGGTAGCTACACTCCAGGTGCCTTATATCTGCATGCACATGAAAGGAGTACCCGAAACAATGCATCTTGACACTGTGTATGAAGAGATAACTATCGAAATCCTCGACTTCTTTATTAGGAAAATTAACCAATGCAGCAGGGCGGGGATAAAAGATATTATTATTGATCCGGGCTTTGGTTTTGGGAAAACCATCGCGCAAAATTTTACCTTACTTAAGAACCTTGCCATACTTGCTATGCCTGGCAAACCGGTAATGGCAGGCCTTTCGCGGAAATCAACCATTTACAAAACCCTTAACATCGGGGTTGAAGATGCGCTTAACGGCACAACAGTGCTGCATACCCTTGCCTTACAAAACGGCGCGAATATAGTAAGGGTGCATGATGTAAAAGAAGCTGTGGAGGTGGTCACGCTATTTGAGACTTACGCTAAAGCATAAACGCCGGACTCTTTTGAGGTCCGGCGTTTAATAAATTAATGCTTACTATTTTATTTCCCCTGAGGCTGTTGCTGAGGTTGTGACTGCTCTTGTTGTGGTTGTTGTTGCGGTGGCTGCTGCGGCTGGTGTTGTTGTTGCTGTCTCTGCAATTGTTGCTGAAGCTGCATCACCTTTTGCCGCTCTTCCATTTTTTTCTGGTATTCATCATGTGTTAAAACGTCGAGTATCGATACTTCAAACATGAGGGGGGTATTTGGCTTTATATCACCACCGGCACCCCGTGGACCATAGGCCAGGTGAGATGGAATAAACAATCTTCCTTTACCGCCTTTCTTAAAATATACCAGGCCATCAGACCAGCCCTGGATAGCACCTCTCTGGTCGACCACAAAGGTAAAAGGCTTAATAGATTTACCGGTAGCGGCATCATAGCTTTGATCGAAAATTTTACCATCAAGGGTCATCCCTTTATAGTCAACTGTAACACCCTTGCCGCTATCAATAGCTATACCTTCCCCCGGATTTTGTATTTCAACGTAAGTACCTTTTTCAGTTTTAGTCGCTTTGATATTATTTTTTAACAGGTAATCGCTGAGCGTTTTATCATCGGTGACTTTTTGCTTTATTGTAGACAAAGAATCAATTCTCCTGATGCTTTGAATGCTTTCAGCCTTTAATGAACCAATTTTCGTTGAGTCAGTTATTATATCAATTATTTTAAAACGATATCCAAGAAATGAACCTTTTTTTGCAAAAGGAGGTAATTGGTTAAATTTCATTATGGTATCTGTTGCCATGCGGGTTACGATACTGTCTCCCTTTTTGGCGGCTAAAAATATCTTAACATATTCGGCCGGTAATTTCGTTGAATCGACTTCTACGATCTGGGCAACTGAATCATAAGGTGTAGACATTAATGAATCATTGTAGTAACTGTAGGCTTTGAAAAGTATTGAATTGCGGTATTTTATGTCATTCCCACCACTTCCACTTACTACCTTGTATTCCAATCCCGTCCTGGTCTTTTGAAATTTCTGATCCGTACAGCCCACAGCCAATATTGCTATTGATAATACTGCAAGGCTAATTGATTTCTTCATGTTTTACTTTTTTTTAATTGTTATTTGGTTTATTAGATGATCATATGAAAGGTTATCACGTTAAAAATTAATGTTTCAGTTGGTTAACAGTTCCTTATTTTCTTTAATAGCAACTTTGAATTTTTGAATTACCTCTTCAAGGCTTTCATTGTTTCTTCCACCCGCAGCATTAAAATGCCCTCCCCCATTAAAATATTTCCGGGCAAAAGTATTTACGTCAAAACCTTCCTTGCTCCTGAAAGAGCTTTTGCGTTCATCCCCGCGGTCAATAATGACACCAGCCAATCGTATGCCTTTTATGCTAAGAGGAAAATTAACCAGCCCTTCAGTATCGCCTGTCTTCACATTGTATTTAATCAAATCTGATTGAGGGATCGCGATAAGGGCGGTATTATATTCGTAAAAAACCTCCATCCTGTTCAGTAGAATATTTCCAAAGAACCTGAAACGGCCTTCGAGAAAATTATCAAACAGGTTTTCGTGGATCTGGCTATGTTTTAATCCCTTATCCTTGAGGTCGGCAATCATCCGGTGAACACCTGAGGATGTAGAATTAAATCTAAAAGAACCAGTATCCGTCATCACCCCGGCATATAAACATTCTGCCACTTCATCGTTGATTTTTGCTGAATTTCCACTTGCCACAATAAAATCATATACCATTTCAGCGGTTGAACTTTTATTTTCATCGCTTATACCATATTTAAAAGCCTCAACCTGAGGTTGTTGATGATGATCAATTAATATTTTTGTAGAATCAAGGGATTGCAGTAAAGGCTCCATTCTTTTAGTACGGCTAAGCACGTTAAAATCCAGGCAGAAGATCCATTCAGCCTGTTTTAAGGCTGCGACAGCCTTGTCATTCTGCATTTCGAAGTCCAACACTTTTTTTACAGCCGGCATCCAATTCAAAAAAGCGGGCCAGTTTGTTGGAGAAATTACAGTAACGGTGTGCCCAAGCCCAACAAGGAAATGATACAGCCCCAATCCTGAGCCCATAGCGTCAGCATCCGGCTTTTGATGAAAGGTAATAACCACATTCCTGGGCTGATCAATTAAAGAAAATATTTCGCTGATGGGTTGCATAAAAGGCTGCAAAAGTAGCTTAAAAAACCCAATGTGAACATTGCATAATTGAAAATGACAAATTGAGGAAAGTCAACAGAAAATAGTGGTGAATTCGATAATATACGGCGTGGTAATTACAATTTATAAGTACTGTGCGCTACATAAATTATCGGTTCCTGAACCAGTTCACTTACCGTTATCAGCCAACCTATTCACTCTTCCAGCTATTATTATCAAAATTGTAATCGGGGAAAATATGTTCCGGATCGATAGTTACCGACTTGATTTTTTCGGTAGTATTTAATTTTTGAAGCCAGGTAGCTCCATTTTGCCACACCTCCACCGGTATCTTAATCGTTGCTGTTTTACCACTCACTGTCTCAAACTGCAAATAAACAGGCATAGCCATTTTGTCAAGATTTACAATGGTTACAAGCGCGCCTAGTGAAGAGTCGCCTTTTACATATTTTACATCCGTAACTGCCTGGTCAAGTTTATAGTTTTCAATAAACATCCCCTTCCAGAACCAGCCTAAGTCCTCACCGCCAACATTCTCCATTGTGCGGAAGAAATCCCACGGGGTCGGATGTTTATATGCCCACCTCCTGATATAAGTCCGAAAGGCATAATCAAATCTTTCTGTTCCGAGAATTTCGTCACGTAATAGCGTAAGGGCATAGCCGGGCTTAGTATACAATGCAAGGCCGATATTCGCTTCTTTAATTGCATCAGGCTCTGACATGATCGTTTCTGTATTTTCGCCAAACATATATTTATACAGGAAAATTTTATTCTGCGCCCGTGGCTTAAATTCTCCATTATTAAAATCAAGGCCGGCAAGTGAATTCATAAAAGTATTAAAGCCTTCGTCCATCCATCCGTATTTTCTTTCATTACTTCCTACAACCATCGGGAACCATGTGTGACCAAATTCATGATCTGTCACCCCAAATAATCTCCCACCCTGGGCTTTATACCCGCAAAACACAATGCCGGGATATTCCATCCCCCCGATATCCGCAGCCACATCCGTTGCAGTATTGTAGGGATATTCAAACCACCTTTTAGAATAATTTTCAATGCTTCCTTTTGTAAATTCTGTCGCCCTGCCCCATGCACTGTCGCCCCCAGATTCTTCAGGATACACACTCATAGCAAGCGCTTTCCTACCTGAAGGAAGATTTATTCTAGCTGCGTCCCATAGGTAAGATTTTGATGCAGCCCAGGAAACATCCCGTGCATTTTTAATTTTAAAATGCCACGTTATTCTATCTTTTTGCGGGCGGGATGCCGGATCGGTTACTTCGGCAGCGGAGCGAATCATGACCGTCTTATCACTTTCTTTTGCCTGCGCGAATCGCTTTATCTGAACAGGAGTAAGCACATCCTGCGGATTTTGTAATTCACCGGAACCTGCAACGATAAGGCTTGCCGGAACTGTAATATAATAATCATAATCGCCGTAATCAAGATAAAATTCACCAGCGCCCAGGTAGGGTAAGGTATTCCATCCCTCCACATCATCAAATACACACATGCGGGGATACCACTGGGCTATTGCATAGATCTTTCCATTTTTTGTGTCAAGAATACCCGTTCTGTCGGAGCCATATTTCGGTACCACGTAAGAGTAGTCAATTTTAAATTGCAGGGTTCCGCCATTTGCGGCAAGTGGTGTGGGGAGGCGCAATTGCATCCTTGTATCCGAGATAAGATTTGTCACATCGGTTGCTGCGCCACTGGCTTTTGACGATAACATCTTAACCGAACTTATTTTATAGCCTCCGTCAAATATTGAATTTGCATCGCCATACCTGCTTCGCCCTATTGCCGGCATTTTTGCCTGGCCCCTCGACGAGAGTGTATAGAGGTTTTGATCAAGATAGAGCCATAAAAAAGGAAGTGCTTGCGGACTATTATTCGTATAGGTAATAATTACGCTGCCCGTGATTTCATCCTTACTATCATCAAGCGATGCCATTATTTGATAACTCGCCTTATTGGTCCAATACTTAATTCCCGGCTCACCATCGGCAGCCCGGTATTCATTTACAGCAGAAGGATAAAAATCGGGTGCAAACAAATCATGGGCATTGTAGCTTGACTTTTGAGTTTGGGCGGTGACCGACATCATCATAAGAATAACTACACCTAAAAAATTTCTTCTTGCAAACATTTTTTTATAATTGATAATTGAAGTTGATATTGACGGACGGTAAGCTAAAGGATGGAGTTTTGGTACTTTGCATAAGTTAGATTTTACATCCTTCAACTTTACATTTAGAATTGTCTCTGCCAGTTGACACCTGCAGCGCCCTGGATCCCTTCAACAGGTGGATGCATTTTTTTTAAGGAAATACTAATAGACCTTAACTGTGGGAATTCGCTGTGAATTTCATTTCCTATATCCATAACTACCGTTTCAAGTAACGGTGATGGCACACCCATTCTTTCCTTAATAATGTTATAAATATCTACATAATTGACGGTATCATGTATCGATGTTATTACCTGTTTTTCTTCATGAAATTCCACTGATGCGTCTACCAGGTATTCATTACCCAGTATTTTTTCTTCCTCGTGTATACCGTGGAAAGAGTTGAATTGAAGATTGTGAAGATAAACCGTGATCATTTTTATTTTGTATAAACTGGTTAATATTTTCGAGCCCATTAGTAAGGTATATACCCCATATACGCCTGGTTATTTTACCAAATTCATATTATCCGAAATAAAGTCCGTCTAATCATTGTCACTTTATTTACCCGGTAATATTATTACTTTGGTTCCTGTGTATTTGCATGGGTCAATATATGATCCGAGGGTACCGGATGTTCGAGCACACTTAGATAACGCTCTGCGTCCAGTGCTGCCATGCAACCGCTGCCAGCGGCAGTAACCGCCTGCCTGTATATTTTATCCTGCAGATCACCCGCAACAAATATACCTTCAATATTTGTTTTTGTTGAGCCGGGAAATGTTTTCACATAACCGCTTTCATCCATTTCCAGCCAGCCTTTTACTATATCGGAATTTGGCTTATGGCCAATGGCTACAAAATAGGCGCTTACGGGAATAACCTGTTTCTCCCCGGTTTTATTATTGAAAATTCTCACGGCTTCTACTTTATCATCACCCAATATTTCATCAACTTCGGTATTCCAGTAAACTTTTATATTGGGGGTGTTCAGCACTCTTTGCTGCATAATTTTACTGGCCCTCAATTCGTCGCGTCGTACAAACTTGTGAACAACGCTGCACAATTTACTGAGGTATAGCGCCTCTTCTGCGGCGGTATCTCCACCCCCGATTATACATACTTCTTTTCCTTTGAAGAAAAAGCCGTCACATACAGCACAGGCACTTACACCACGTCCGTTCAGGCGCTGTTCACTTTCAATCCCAAGCCATTGTGCACTGGCGCCCATGGCTAAAATGATACTATCAGATTCTATCCATTTTTCTTCATCTACCTGGACCTTAAACGGGGATACAGAAAAATCAACTTCAGTTGCGAGGCCATAACGTATATCAGTCCCCATTCGCCTTGCCTGTGTTTCAAAATCGACCATCATCTGTGGCCCCTGAACTCCATCAGGATAACCGGGATAATTTTCAACATCCGTGGTGATGGTAAGCTGGCCCCCTGGCTGTATTCCCTGGTACAAGACAGGTTTAAGGTTGGCGCGGGCAGCATAAATAGCAGCCGTGTACCCGGCCGGTCCTGAACCTATTATTAAACATTGAACACGTTCATTAGTTGTATCCATAATTTTCTAAAATATAATTTTCAAATGTAAACTTTTTGATAATGAAAACTTTGCCTCCTTTTCTACTGGGAGATAAACCTATTTTGGGACGACCAATGTTTTGAATGCCGAGGCATATCCACCAAAGGCCCCGAGGGCGCCATTTGATATATTACCCATCACTTTATTAGGAGACGCAAAAGGGTTGCCGATACTTTGATAGGCAAACTCCATCGTAAGCCAGAATTGATAAGTTGTGCGGTCGATATTGCTGACTTTTAGGGTTATCGTGTCTCCGCGGTGAAAAAAATTCTTATCATAAGATACCGGGTTATTACGATCGATACCGGGATCAAGTTTAAGATCATAAGTGGTACCATCAATAAGCTGGTCATCGTAAACAGATTGAATACCGGGAAGGAAAACGCCATCATTTATTTTTGTAAAGTACCTTATATAATCGCCAAGGCCAGGTGGGTCGGTCGCACGTACTGTTACGACCACTTCAGAAGTATCGGTTGTATATGGGGCTTGTTTCCACCACAATGAATCAATCTTTTTAGCAAGCTGCGGGATAGTCGTTGTTGACGAATATTCTTTTCCTGCGACAGCCACCCTAAGGGTATAAGTTGTATTGACCTGCCCAATAAAAGAAGCAGGAATATTTGAGGTATCTATTGAATAAAAATAGGTTTGAAATCCAGTAGAATCTATGGAATATTCCCTCAATTTTTGAGTTTGAATTCCGTTGGAAATGGAAACATCTGCATCATGAACAAAAAGTGTATCCAGTGTCTGCGGAGTGATCTTGCTGAAATAATCGAAGCTTTTCGACAGGATCACAAACGGAGGCTGATCATTTTCAATCCGGGCATCTACTACGATTACATCAGGGACAACTTTGAGTTTAAAATCAATATTCTTTTCACAGGAGAGCAAACAGGTTAAGCAGAGCAGGACCACAGGTAATTTCATTATGCAAATTTACCGAAATTGTGGCTGCCGCAAATGAAGGGTAGTCACGATTTACGCGAATTAACACGAATTAGGAGAAAAATAGGTTCGCTTCCTTATATGGCATGTCACCGAAAAGTTGTTCCACGGATTACGCAGATTACCTTTAATAAACCAGTGGCTATTAAGGACACGATTCGGAACAGGTGGTCCCAACTTTTTTGAAAATAATCCGTGTAAAACTGTGGCTTTTATTTTTTCTTAATTTTTAATTCGTGGCAATTGGTGTACGCCGACGTCTATCGGATCGTGCCTAAAACTTCTTCCCCATCCGTGGCATTAAAAAAGCCGCTCAAAATAAGCGGCTCCGAAAAAAAATGAATTTTTATTTTACCCCAAATATGCCTTCAAAGCGCTGCTATAGCGTGCTTTTTGAAGACGCTTAATAGCTCTTTCCTTTATCTGGCGAATGCGTTCTTTTGTAAGATCATATTTCTGTCCGATCTGCTCAATGGTAACACCATTTTC
>JBDTLZ010000160.1:0-11862 GCA_039934515.1 Ginsengibacter sp. | reverse complement strand
CGCAGGAGGAATTTTGTTGCGTCACAAACGCAGGAGGAATTTGAAATGCACCCTTATCAACTCTTGTTGAGTACCTGCTTTTTTTCTATATTTAACTTTGTAAAATGCTAATTCCGGCTTTTGTTATCGAAACTTCCATACGCAGAAAGAGAACTCCTTTTGAAGGTGTCAGAAGGTGATGTAGATGCCTTTCGCACGTTATATGATCATTACCGGAATAAAATATTTTCTATTGCATGGAAGCTTACAAGTGATGAAACCCTGGCAGAGGACGTGGTCCAGGAAGTGTTTATTAAACTATGGGTAAACAAAGAGAAACTTTCCGATCTTGATTATTTCAATTCCTACCTGAACGTCGTTACCCGCAATTATATTTTTAATCATTTGCGCAAGCTGGCCAATGAAAACGCCTATCTGCGGGAGTTGACCGTTACAGGAGAACCTACCCAGGATAGTTTCGACACCTTAGTACATAACGAATTACAGAACGCACTAAAAAAGGCAATAACTCATTTACCACCACAGCAAAAAAAAGTCTATCTCCTTAGCCGCATTGAAGGGTTGAAACACCAGGAAATCTCAGACATTCTACATATTTCCCGAAGTACAGTTAAGAGCCACATGGTGGAGGCTTTGCGGTTTATCAAAGGTTACCTCGGCATCGCGCGAATGAAGTGACCTTTTTATTTTCTTATGACGGCAAAAAATATTTTTTAATCCACCCGCCCTGTTTTTCCATTCAAGTGTCTAATGGTAGTGAAAGATTATTAATTCGTAAATAGATGTAATGGAAGAACCTGTTTCCAGATTCGAATATTTGTTCGGCCGGTGTATTGCAAACGACTTTACTACAGAGGAAAGAGATGAATTTTTGAGCCTGGCCGGGAAGGATGAATATAAAGTTTCGTTAAATGCTTTGATTGAGGAAGCTTTTGAAAATGCGGTTGCGGATCGCGAAATAAAGCCTCAGCGGGCTGACCAGCTATTTGAAAATATACTGCGGGCCACAGAACCGGAAGAAGGGTTACCCGCTGTTCGGGTTATTAAAGGAAATTATTTCCGGTGGGTTGCCGCTGCATCTGTTATAACATTGCTGGCAGCCGGTGGACATTTTCTTTTCTTTAAAAGTAACCAAGCGCAAATTATATCGGGTATTAATAGCCCTCGCAAGGAAAAAATTGTGATTGCTCCTGCGGGAAATAAAGCCCTCCTTACCCTGGACAATGGCGCAACTATCGTACTGGATAGTGCGGTCAATGGAACATTAACTAAGCAAGGCAATGCAAAAGTCATTAAGCTCAATAACGGGACGCTCGCTTACCAGCCGGCAGGTTTTGCTGACGGAAAAATCTCCTATAATACGATTACTACTCCAAGAGGCGGACAATACCAGGTACTGCTTCCGGACGGAACCATGGCGTGGTTGAACGCAGCAAGTTCGCTAAAGTTTCCAACAGCTTTTACGGGGCAGGAAAGAAAAGTAATATTAACGGGTGAAGTTTATTTCGAAGTGAAACATGAATCCGACAGACCCTTTGTTGTTGTGACGGGAGAGACCAGTGTAGAAGTGCTCGGTACTCATTTTAATGTAAATTCCTATGAGGATGAGCCCGATTTAAAGGTGACTTTGCTTGAAGGTGCTGTAAAAGTAAATCGGGGTACAGCCACAGCCATTTTGAAACCCGGACAGCAGGCAGTGCTCAAAACAGGTGCACATGATCAAAAAAGCAATCCGGGAATATTTTTAAGCAGCAATATTGATACCGATGAAGTAATAGCGTGGAAGAACGGCGAGTTCCAGTTTGGAGAAAAGTCAGATATCCAGGCAATCATGCGTCAGATCAGCCGGTGGTATAATGTAGAAGTTGAATACAACGGTGATGTGTCCGGTCAATACTGGGGTTCTATATCAAGGAATGCAGATATATCCCAGGTGCTGAAGTTGCTTGAAAAAACCGGGGCAATGAATTTTAAAATCGAAGGAAACAAAATAATTATTTCACCATAGAAGAAGATAGGGTTATTGAAAAAAACCGCCCCGGGGTCAAGACCGGAGCGGCAAAACGTTCAGGTTAACCCAAATGAAAAAAGTCGTGACAGACTCTTAATGTTTAACCCAAACTAAAAACAAAGTTATGTATTTAAAGGCTCTTTGCAAACCCTCCTTCGTGAGAGGAGGATCGCAAATCAAACTACTGCTACGAATCATGAAACTCACGGCTATTATACTATTACTGGCCTGCATGACCGCCGCGGCGACGGGATTTTCGCAGATTTCCCTTACGGAGGTCAATACACCTTTGCAGAAAGTTTTAAAAAAGATCAAGAAACAAAGCGGGTATAATTTTCTCGTCCGCTACGAATTAGTCAGGGATGCCAATCCTGTCAGCGTAAAATTCAACAATGTTTCACTTCCACAGGCTCTTGAAGAAGTGCTTAAGGGTCAGTCATTGGTATTTGAGGTGGTTGATAAAACAGTTATTATCCGCAAGGGAATAATTGAAAAAACAGAAGCACAGCAACTTACCTTACTTATTGATGTAAGGGGTAGAATTGTGAACGAGAAAGGAGAGCCCATGAGTGGGGTGAGTATTGTATTAAAAGGTACCAAAAAAGGAACTTTAACTGATATCAATGGGGAATTCATTTTATCGGGTATTGAAGATAATAAGCCCATAATTGTTGTTTCTTATATTGGCTACCAGACGCAGGAGATAAAGGCGAAGGGTTCGGCATTGGTTACTGTGAGGATGGCTATTGAAACGACGGAAATTTCCAATATAGTTGTAACCGCTCTTGGTGTAAAAAAAGAAAAAAAGGCGCTAACCTATTCTGTGCAGGAATTAGGGTCAAAGGATTTAACAGGTGCCAGGGATGTAAATGCGGCCAACTACCTTACGGGAAAGATAGCTGGTGTTCAGGTCTCCAGGACTGCATCTGGTTCGGGGGGATCAACTAAAGTAATCATCCGCGGAGTAAGTTCGCTTAAGGGTGAGAACCAGCCTTTATATGTTGTAGATGGAATTCCTTTAGACAACAGTCATTATAAGGAAGCCAGCGATGGCGGTGGCAACAGAAACGCAACTGCCGGGCATGATTTCGGGGACGGCATTGGCAATATTAATCCCCAGGACATTGAATCCATAACAGTTTTGAAGGGCCCTAATGCAACAGCACTTTATGGTTCAAGAGGAAGCAATGGCGTTATTTTGATTACAACAAAATCAGGAAAAGGAGGGAATGGCATTGGTGTTGAAATAAGCTCCGGCACAACTATCGAAAAGGTAAGCAGGGTTCCCAATGTGCAGAATAGCTATGGTCCGGGATATGAAGACATTAATGTTTACGGGGATATCGTGCAGATTAATGGGGTCAATTATGAAACAATTCCTAACGATGTAAGTTCTTATGGTCCGCCCATGAAGGGCCAGCTTTTTGCAAATCCCTTTGTTTTTGATCCTAATGCTCCTCTTACCACTTTTGCCTTGTTACCCCAGCCAAAAGATAATATAAAAGACTTCTGGGAAACTGGTGTGGTTACAAATAATACAATAGCACTTTCAGGGGGTACAGAAAAATCATCTGCAAGACTGTCTGTGAATAATACAACAACTAAAGGAATTACTCCCAATCACAAGGGCGACCAGCAATCGATCAACTTAAGGGTGAATACTAAAGTTGGCAACAAGTTGTCGTTTGATGCTAAGGTCAATTACATTCATAAAAATGTAGAAAACACTCCTAATATAGGCGCCGGTTTTGAGAATGTTCTTTGGGCTCTTACAGAATTAAACAGGTATGTGCCTCTTAGTTTTCTAAAGGAGTATTACGAAAGCGGCGGCCCCAGGGTGCGATTCCCTGGTGTGAGGTACAATCCTTATTATATCGTTAATGAACTTAAGAACAAAGCCGCCAGGGAAAGGTTCGTCAGCTTCGCTTCCGTAAAATACCAGTTTAATGACTGGTTAAGTTTAATGGCAAGGTCGGGTATTGACGTATATGCAGAACGGAGAAGGCAGACCTGGCCAGTAGGTGCCCAGACCTCCCAAAGTTCGGGGGGAAGAATTATTGATGAAAACTATTTAACGAAAGAAAGTAATAGTGATGTTCTTTTAACAGCATCTAAAAACGACCTGGGAAATAATTTCAGCGGATCTATTTCCCTAGGTGCATCCCTCCTGAAAAGAAGTAATCAACTGCAGGGATGGGATGGAAACACGCTTAAAGTACCGGGTATTTATGATATCAGTAACGCCCAAAACATAAAGCCTTATTATTCGCTCCTTGAAAAAGAACTGCAATCTGTTTATGCAGCTGGCCAGATTGGTTATAAAAACTATTTATTTCTTGATATTACCGGCCGTAACGACTGGTCCTCTACCCTGGGCACTAACAATTATTCTTTTTTCTATCCTTCAGTAGGAAGCAGCCTCATTTTTACCGATGCATTTAAAATTCATTCAAAGGTGTTGGATTTTGGTAAGGTTAGGCTTTCCTATGCAGCCGCGGGTAATGATGCAGCGGCATATTTAACCGAATCTGGTTATATTTTAAATTCTACTCCCATTGATGGGCAAAGTTATGCATCACTTGACGACAATATTCCATTGTTTACCTTAAAAAATGAGCTGAAGCACTCCATAGAGTTTGGTGCCGATTTGAGATTTTTCAATAACAGGATCGGGTTAGATGCTACGTTTTATAAAAGCAATACAAAAAATCAGATTGTACCGGTTAGCATTTCCACCGCAAGCGGGTATCTTTCTAAAGTTATCAATGCAGGAAATATTCAAAACACTGGAGTCGAAATTTCCCTTAATATTACTCCTGTTGAGTTACGCAATAGTTTCCGCTGGGATCTATCTTTTAACTTTGCAAAAAATCAGTCAAAAGTAATTGAACTGGCTCCCGGCATAGAAACATTGCCGCTATATTCCGGGTTTCCCAACAGCATTGAAGCAAGAACCGGCGAACCATATGGCAATATAGTAGGTTATAAATACAAAAGAAGTCCCGACGGTCAAAAAATTGTTGGAGATGATGGGGCCTATGTGAAGGAGGACAATGTAAGTGTTTTGGGAAACGTTCTTCCCAAATGGGTAGGCGGCTTAAATAATACCTTTTCTTTTAAGAAATTCACATTGAATGCCCTGGTTGATTTTGTACAGGGTAACCAAATTACATCCTTTACCAGGTATAGCATGACAAAAACAGGAACGGCTGCTTTTACCGTAGAGGGGCGCGAACATTCCCGTCCACTGGATGGAGTAGTTGAAGTTAAAGATGTAAATGGCAATGTGATCAAATATGAAAAGAACACCCAAACTGTTGACGGCATAAATTACTGGGCCCGCCGGGCATACGATGACATAGGTGAAGAGTTTGTCATGGACGGGAGTTATGTTATGTTACGCGAGGTAATTTTGGGATATACTTTTCAGCCTTCTCTTATTAAGAAAACACCATTTACCGGTATCAGGATTTCCCTGATCGGCAGAAATCTTTTTTTTATCAAAGATCATATGCAGGGAATGGGCATTTCACCGGAAACTGTACTTAATACACAAGCCGGAGCCTCTGGTCTTGAAACTCTAAGTATGCCTACAACAAGAAACTATGGCATTAACTTCAACTTCACTTTTTAGCACCCTTATTTCAAAGCATTAATTTCAGCGAAAATGAAAATATATAACATTAGAAATTTTTACCTGCTCGTTTTGGTTATCGTTATAGCCAATGGATGCACTAAAGATTTTAAAGCTAAAAATACACCCGCCTATCTGTTAACTGAGGATCGTGTAACACCTGAATTAATTCTCACATCAGTCGAATATAGCGCTGTTATAGTTGGCAAAGATGCAGGACATGCTGCCGATTATTGTGGTATGAATACACAAGATGACAATGCCCCATTTAATGATCTTTATTATAATGATATATGGAATAAAACGTATTCAGATTACGGGGCTGATTTAGCCGGCATTATCAGGATAACAAACGATAACCCTGAACTGGTCAACAAGAAAGCAATTGCCAGGATATTAAAAGCATGGGTTTTTTCGGAGACCACAGATACTTATGGAGATATACCCTATTTCGATGCTGACCTGGCGCCGGATAAGGCCATTACAACTCCAAAGTATGATACGCAAAAAAGTATTTACGAAGATCTTTTTAAAGAACTGAAAGAGGCGGCGGCAGAATTGGATCCTGCCAAAGCAAGCTATGGTGATGCAGATCTGATCTATAAGGGCGATGTGGTTAAGTGGAAGAAATTTGCTAATTCCCTCCGGCTTAGACTGGCTTTGCGCATTCGTTATGCCGATGCGGGAATGACTGCAGCTAATATGGCTGATCTGCAGGAATCCGATTTAATATTATCCAGGGATGATGATGCTTTTCTTTATACGAGTAATGCCAATCCTGAACAACGGAACCTCAACTATAATTATCTCGTAGAGCAAGGTGCGTTCAATGAGAGTCATCATATTGGTAAAACTGTATTGGATATATTAAACAATAATAATGACCCGCGGATCAAAATTTATGCGGATACGGCCTTGCTTAATGGTGAAACGTTAACTCCTCCTCATGCTCCTTTTGGGTTCCGCGGTTCCCCCTTGCTTGGTGGTAATGTACCTATTGAAGAGAAATATCCTTATGGAAACAAATCTGTTTCCGCCAAAAGTGCCTTTTGGTTCGTGCCTGAAATTGAGGTACCTGTTTTAAGAAGTTCAGAAGTTTATTTTGCACTTGCTGAAGCGGCTTTATTTAACTTAAGGACCGGAAGTGCTGACGTTTATTTTAAAAAAGGAATAGAGGCAGGAATTAATGAGACGAATGATTTTTATGATAAGGGTGCACCACAAATCGCTGCCGTGTTTGAAATAAGTAATCCTAACTGGACGGCTGCTGATGTAAGTTCTTATTTAACTTATAAGAAAATGCAACAGAGTTCGATTGATGCATTTTTAATATCGTCTGCCACAATCCTTATGGGTTCAGACGAACAAAAATTAGAACAGATCATAAATCAAAAGATACTTGCACTTCCAAATGATGGGCTGGAAGGATGGGCCGAATGGAGAAGAACAGGATACCCGAGGGTTCTTGCTACTTCCAACGACGGTAGCCTTTTACATGGCGTTTCTATGAGAAGATTTCACTATCCCCAGGAAGAAGCCCTGGTTAATAGTGCAAACTATAATGAAGCAGTCGAAAGAATGGGTGGAACAGAAAGTGTATTGAATAAGGTGTGGTGGGACGCTAACACGGCTTCTCCGCACCAGCATCCGGGAATAATTGAAACCCGGGCCACACCATGGCAATAGAAATTGTTTAAGCATCATCTTGAAAGAATGTTTAAAGTCACCCTGATGTCTAAGTTCCTGTCACTATTGTGCCTATTAC
Organism: Ginsengibacter sp.; assembly: GCA_039934515.1. Lineage (GTDB taxonomy): Bacteria > Bacteroidota > Bacteroidia > Chitinophagales > Chitinophagaceae > Ginsengibacter. The sequence goes on along the minus strand of JBDTLZ010000160.1, from coordinate 4,452 downwards.
CGGGCATCAAAAGTTTTTGCCAGGACTATACTGTGCCAGGAAAAATTTCGGTGCCATATCCCACCCTGATAAATCTTGGTGTTGAATGGAATATCAAGGGAGATGACAATCAAAACGGCGTAGTTACCGTCAAATACAGAAAGAAGGGGACTGCGAAATGGCTTGATGCTATGAACCTTCGCCGCGTACCAGCAGGAAAAAATAATACTGCTTCTTCATTAGGTGATCGCCAGATTCCGGGTTATACCGGCTATGAATGGACGAATAAACACGCCGGTAGCATTTTTGACCTGGAGCCCGGCACGTCTTACGAAATCTTGCTTAGCATGAATGATCCTGACGGAGGCTCTGTTGTGAAACGAACAAAAGGAAAGACGCGGCAAATTCCTTTACCTCAAAGAAAAAGCCGGCTAATCGAAATTGCCCCCGGCGACTATGACACTTTACACACTGTCAGTGGAAGTAAATATCGGCCTGTGGTATATCGTTGTAAAAGTGGCCGTGCAGTGTTTAAATTCATTGATGTCCGTAACCGTAAGTGGGTATTTATCCAAAAACTTGAAGTCCGGAATCTGGCAACCGATGGAATTGCAGTATCGCTGGATGGTTCTGAAAATTGTGCAGTAACAGGATGTGTTATAAACGCCGTTTATGGAATCGTTGCATACAAGCCGGGCGCAACCAATTGTTATTTCAGTGACAACGTATTAAATGGAGTATGCAGTTGGAACAACATATCCATGGGTGCGATGGGAGATAATGTCGGTGAAGGGATCCAGGTAACCGGGCCTGGGAATGTAATCTGTTACAACCGGGTGTCAGGCTTCCGTGACTGCATTTCATTTATGGAGGATGAGTATGTTGTGAATCAAACCTGCATTGACGTTTATAATAATGATATCTTGAATGCTTTGGACGATGCGGTGGAAGCAGACTTTAGCTTTTCCAACTGCCGGGTTATGCGAAACCGGATTACAAACGCTTATGTAGGCCTCAGTTCACAACCAGGTCTTGGAGGCCCCACTTACTTTATCAGGAATGTGATGTACAACGTTATTCATGCAGCTTTCAAGCTAAAAAGATTCAGCATTGGTGATGTTGTACTTCATAATACAGTCGTGAAAATAGGAACAGGGCTTGGAGGTAACAGTAAAATGGACCATGCCTGGTTCCGTAATAACCTTGCGGTCGGTGGACCATCAGGAGATATTAACTGGGGCGGATATGGAGCAGGAATTCCAGCTGCGGCCAACGTAATTGAACCCGGAGAGCACAGCAGTTTTGATTATGATGCGATTGGGGTATATGCTTCCGGCTATAGCGCAAGCATTGGAGGCCAGCCTTTTTCCGAAGTTGAAAAGAATGGTGTTGAACACCTGGAGTTTAATCAAACATTCAGGGATGTTGATTTCCCGTATCCCCCGGTTCCCGGAAGATCCATACCAGATCTCCGGTTGAAACCGGGTAGCAAAGCAATTGACGCAGGCATGTATATTCCCAATGTCAACAGCGATTTTTCCGGGAAGGCTCCTGATTGTGGCGCCTATGAGTCGGAACAGGAACTTCCACATTATGGTCCCCGAAACAGAACAAATTGAGACGACTTAAAATAACAAAATATTTTTCAGAACCGTGAATCTCGCAGGAGTAACGGGACCAGAATATGCAATCAATTTAACAAGGTAATCGCTGACAAATTCTACTATGAAATTTTTCTCTAAAATTGAAAAAGGTACTCCGGGTATAAAAATCGCCTGCCTGGTTGTAATAAGCAGTTTATTTCCGGTAATCCTGTTTTCACAAAGCGCCAATGAAAAATTGTACCTGGTCTTTGAAGAAACAGGTGTGAAAGTAGCCATGCGTGATGGTGTCCGGTTATCAACAAATATTTTCAGGCCTGACTCTATTGGCAAATTCCCGGTACTGTTACTGAGAACGCCCTATGGGAAGAATGAGAAAGGAAGGCAGGGTGAATATTTTTATGCTCAGCGGGGGTACGTTGTCGTTATACAGGATGCCAGGGGCCGGTATGATTCTGAAGGTATATTTGATGCCTTCCAGGCCGAAGCGAATGACGGATTTGATACCCAGGAATGGATTGGCCGGCAAGCATGGTGTAATGGCAGCATTGGTACATTCGGCAGTTCGTACGAAGGATTTACCCAGTGGTTGCCAGCGGCAAAGCAAAGCCGCTACCTGAAGACCATGTTCACATCAAAGACATTTTCCAATCTATATAAAGAGGTCTACAAAGGAGGTGCATTCAGAATACTACGTTTTTGCCCATGGAGCTTCGGTATGACGCGACAGAAAAATGTGGAACCCTCATTCATCCCCAATATAGAAGATAGCCTTTACCGGTTGATTCCGCTCGCAGGGCAGGATCAGGTATTAGGGTGGAAGATTCCTTTCCTCAAAGACTGGCTCAGCCATCCACAATATGATGAATACTGGTCAAGGACGAGTGTTAAAGATTATCGGAGTATTAAAGCATCGGTTTTCAACATGGGAGGCTGGTTTGATAGCTTTCTAAGTGGCACGCTCGACAATTTTATCCATATGACTGATGCCGGTATTGAAACAGGGATACGATCGCGACAGCGGCTTGTTATGGGACCATGGATCCATGGTAATGAAGATAGAAAAACAGGTGATCTTGATTTTGGGGAAGAAGCAGCCATCGAATCGAGAGAGTTGGAGCTTCGCTGGTTTGAAAGCCAGCTGAAAGGCATAGATAACGGGATACTAAAGGAGCCGCCGGTTAAAATTTTTGTTATGGGCGCCAACAAGTGGCGTGATGAAAATGAATGGCCTCTTGCGAGAACGAAATATAAAAAATTCTATTTTTACAGTAAGGGTCATGCAAATACGCTGATCGGGAATGGCAGCCTTGATACTTTGCATCCGGCAACCGGAACTACGGATCAATATGTTTACGACCCGAATAACCCTGTGCCTACAAGTGGCAACCTGCAACCTGTCGATCAGCGCAAAATCGAAGAGAGAAAGGATGTACTTGTTTTTTCTACAGGAGTTCTCAAAAAAGATATTGAAGTCACCGGTCCGGTCACCGTGACGTTATACGCCGCAAGTACCGCGACAAATACAGATTTTACGGCTAAACTTGTTGACGTTTATCCCGACGGAAGGGCAATAGGAATACGGGAAGGTATTATTCGTGCGAGTTTTCGCAATTCCGATTCTGCACCATTGAATATTGAACCGGGAAAGGTTTATGAATATCATATTGATCTCTGGTCAACCAGCAACTTGTTTAAGGCCGGACACAAAATAAGAGTTGAAATTTCAAGCAGCGATTTTCCAATGTTTGACAGAAACCTAAATGTGCCTGGTATACCGGCGTTGTCCGCCCAAGTTATTAAAGCGATTCAAACCATTTATCACGATAAAATTTATCCCTCGTGTATAATCCTTCCTGTAATTGAATAGGAATTAAAGGATGGGATACGTTAAAATATAGACGAGTTCAAAACAATTAGCAAAACCAAATTAATAATATGTGCCATGGCAACAAGCGAACGGCAAAAGAAATACTATAGCTGCGAAGATTTTTATACTGTGAGGAAAATGGACGCACACGTACACCTGAACACCGATGAACCGTCTTTGCCGGAACAGGCTTTGGCAGATAATTTCAGCCTGATCAGCATTAATACAAAAATGCCCGGTTTCCCGACGCTGAATGAACAGCAGTATTTTATATTAAAGCAAAAAGCAAGTTTTCCAAACGTTATCAACTATCTCACTTCCTTTGATTCAGCTGAGATAGCGCTTATCAATAATTGTGATCGCCAACTGGATTATATAAGAGAATCACTTAATAGTGGGGCGATTGGGGTAAAGATCTGGAAAGATATAGGAATGGTTATTAGAGATTCTGAAGGCCGTTATCTTTTGCCGAATGATAGTATACTTGATCCAATCTTCCATTATCTGCAGGAAAACAAAATCGCCGTATGCGGCCATATTGGGGAACCACTGAATTGCTGGCTGCCGCTCGGGAAGATGACGACAAATAACGACAGAGACTATTTCAGGAACCACCCTGAATATCACATGTACCTGCATCCTGAATGCCCTTCGTATGATGTTCTGATCGCCGCAAGAGATGGCTTGCTGGAGAAATACAATACGTTGCGCTTTACCGGAGCTCACCTTGGAAGCCTTGAGTGGAGTTTTTATGAACTTTCGAAACGGCTTGACAGGTTTCCTAACATGACAGTTGATATAGCTGAACGATTAGGGCAGATACAGTTTCAGTCTATTGAAAACTGGCAGGCTGTCCACAATTTTTTTGTGACATACCAGGATCGGATCATTTACGGTACCGATATCATTGCAGGTGAGAATGACAAGCCGGATAATGTGAGGGTGCGGGCACATGAACTGTGGATGCGGGACTGGAAATATTTTACAACTAATGAAGAGATG
>JBDTLZ010000159.1:0-6852 GCA_039934515.1 Ginsengibacter sp. | reverse complement strand
TACCTTTTCCATCATGATGTATGCGAAAGTAAGAAAAATTTCCTTGTACATTTTGGGTAAGATGAATAAAACCTGCATAACTATGTTTGATGATGTTGGTGACCAGTTCCTGCAGCACCCTGAAAATTAGTAATTCCTGTTCATCATTGAGCCTTTCCCTGTTGTCATGAAAGCGGGCGCTGGCATTGATCACACCAGAACCGTTTATCTTATCAAAGAGGTCTTTCATGGCCGATTCCAGGCCGAAATTTTTGAGCGTAGGAGGCATCAGGCTGTGAGAGATATTTCTTATGAGCTGTATGCTGTCATCTATTATTTGCTTGGCTGCAAAAATTGACTGTAGCTGAACGGCGGGCTCCTGGTGGATAAGGTTTTCATTAAGATAAAGCCTGGCGGTAGCAAGCAGGGGGCCGGCGTCGTCATGGAGATCGGCCGCAATACGTTGTCTTTCTTCTTCCTGGAAATTTATAGAAGCTTTAAGCAGCATTTGTTGCTTTTCTTCTTCCATCTTCTGCAATTGCTTATTGAATTTAATGACCCTGCGCTGGTGAAATACCACCAGGGAAACAAGCGTGATTGCCATTACAAACATTCCTAGAGTACCAAATATCAGTATATTTGAAAAAGAACCTGCTGCTTGTAAAAAAAACATTTATAAATTCTTCGTTTAATTTTTTAATTTATAAGAATGCGGATCGCCCCAGTCATTATGTGCGAGGATTTTTTTATTGGCAGTTTCACTGCTTTTCATAAGCATAGCCACAGAAAGTAAAATATTTTTAAGTACAATAAACACAGAATTTATAATAGTATACATGTCACGATAGTACTTGTCGTCAGACATGCTCGACGCCATTATATAGAGGAAAAAGTTGCCTGATAAATAAATGAGGAATGTTATGACTATCCAGAAGTTTGAAGTAGAATATACAAAAAGATTCGTATCCCCTTTAATTTGTACGGCAAGATAATAGATAGACATCAAAATAACAAGGATAGTCTCTACTCCGATGGCAATAGAATCAATGGAGGTCATCTTATTAAAAGAGAAAAAATCAACACAGGCAAAAAGCAGAAATACAGTACCAATAGGAAGGACTGCCTTTTTCATTTTTCCTTCAGCAACAGCATAGTAATAAAAAAGGCAAAATGAGGAAAATTCGACTACAGTGAAAATGGCATAAAGCACCAGGGCATCTTTTAGGGAACGAATTTCGTGAAAATAATAACCAAGAACTTCGTTTAGGATACTGTACAGTATATAATAAAAAACTACCCTTAGTGATTTTTCTTTCGTATTAGTTTTATACAAAAGAAAAAAGACTAAAGGTAATAGATTCGAAAAAATACTTGTATATCTTAAAATTGGAAATAGCAAGAGCAGTTTGAGTTTAAAACCCAAAGATAACCATCTATTTCCTATAATTTCAAAAATTATGCGTTCAAGACTTCAAGTACATGGCCGTCATCCCACCACATGGTCCTGTCAGCTACAATGGCGTCCTTTTTTTCAAGGTTGCCATTTTCAGTAATTACAGAAAATTCAAGGATGTCTTTTCCGTCGGCATCAACACCTGTATACACTAAATGTTCTTCATTTAAGTTGGTAAGGCATTTGCGGAAATTGATACCTACACAACCTGGCTGAGCCATGATTTGTTCAAGTATGCTTCTGCCGATGTAATAACCTGAGGCAGCATCAGGGTTAGCTTCCTGGAAAGCTTTTACTAATTGGATCCCTTCATTAAGGCCAATGTTTTCACCCACTTCTGTAAGGCATTGGGTTTCTAAAAGCGCATTTTGTGTCATAATGTAAGTTTTTAATTGTTTGTAAGAAATTGCTTTCTTGATTAAATTGTTTAGTAAACTTCCTTAAAAACATACTCTTGTACAAATGCTATTTCGCAGTCAAAAAATTATAATATGTAATAAAAACCGCTCGGGATGTGGGTTTTACCGGAATATTGACGTAGATTTATCAGGCAAGATTGGGTAAATATACGTTGAGTAAATAGTAAAAATACTACTAAGTTTATGTGGAACACCGTAGTATAATTACAGTAGAAAAGCGATTAAGTATGTAAAATCACGCAAAATAATGAACCAAACCCACAAGTGCTCCTTTATTTACATGTAGTTATACTTTTATTTAAGTGAAACCGTCAAAACTGCTGGTATGCAAACTATCGTAATTAATAGGAATATCACTTGCGTATTTTTACTATGAAAAGGTAAATTGTATCTGAAAATAATAGAAGTTTACTAAAATAGATTGGTATATTCTTCGTTATTGTTTTATATTTTTACTATTACTAAGTGAACAAATCCATGTCTATAACCTCGGGACTAATTAAAATTGCAATAGCCGATGATCACAAAATTTTCAGGGACGGAATAAAGATGGCTCTTTCTACTAAAGAAAATTTAAAAATGATATGGGAGGCAGAAGATGGCAGGGATCTTATGCATAAGATCAGTATTAAAAAACCAGACGTTTTATTAATGGATATCAGGATGCCGGAAATTGATGGCATCAATGCAATTGGAATGCTCCGCAAACAACATGAGGATGTGAAGATCATTGTGCTCACAATGTATGATGACCAGCAGATGATTAGCAAGATGATGGAGATGGGCGCCAATGCATACCTCACCAAAACGACAGATCCCGATGAAATATATGAAGCCATTCTCACCTGCATGAATGATGATTTTTATTTTAATCAATTGGTGAATAACGCCGTGATGGGAAAGCTGATGCAAAAGAAAAATGTGCGTCACCATTATGGCAGTAATATCCCCATTACTTTTAATGAGAAGGAACTAAAAATATTACAGTTGTTGGGAGAAGACAAAACAACGGAAGAAATCTCTAAAGTAATTTTCCTGAGCCCGCGCACAATAGAAACGATTCGCCAGAACATGAAAAATAAAGTTGGCGCCAAAACAATCGGCGGCCTTATTATGTATGGTATGAGAAATAAAATGATTGAGTAACTCGTTGTATGTCCCTGCTTCCGCTGCTTTGTAATGTATTGTAATTTGTCAATATATTTATTTCAACCGGCTATCTAAATATTATTACTTCACACTACTTTATCCCCCATTGGCTGCAGTTAGAAGCTTCCCTGGTGCATGACATAATAATCGCTCATCATCTTATGTAACTTTTGCTTTATTAGTTCAACATCGCCTGATTTATCAACCTCAACCGGCGGTAAAAAATGTAATTCCATTTTTGACGGCCAGAAATAAAATGTTTTTCCGGGAGGGAGGACTTTTTTAGTATGGAATATAAGCGCAGGTAAAATAGCGGTCTGGCACTCAATTGCAAGCCTGAAAGCCCCATCGTGAAATTCTTTCAGGGGCATCGGCGTTTTATTACGGGTGCCTTCGGGGTAAATGCACATATGCATACCCATATTAAGAACCTCTTTCATTTTTCTAAAGCTATCCCGCCGGCTGTTTTTGTCACTTCTGTCAACTAAAACAGCTCCTCTTTTATACACCAATCCGAATACAGGTGTTTTAGCCATTTCGGTTTTGGCTATTGTTTTATTGATTCCGGGAATAAAGGGTGTACTGATCGGCACATCCATTAGTGAGTTGTGGTTGCAAATAACAATATAATTCCGGCCAGCTTCAAAATGTTTTTTACCAACAATCTTTAAACTGCATCCGGTTGCCAGGAAAAAAAAGCGCATCCATATTTTTGAAATGATCCCAAAAATATGAGTGCGCTTTGGCTCATTAATAAGGCCAATGATCCACATAAATAAAGCCACCGGCAATAACGTTGTAACAAAAACAATAAGAGCCCATGTCGCAAAAATCCGTGCAAGAAAGTTTTTCAAATTTTTAATATTATAACAGGTAAATTAAAGTTTCCAATCTATAGGTTCTTTATTCTGAAGCAGGAGCAATTCGTTTGTTTTTGAAAAATGCCTGCACCCAAAAAAGCCTTTATCAGCACTGAATGGTGAAGGATGTGCCGCTTTGAGTACATGATGTTTCGTTTCGTCTATGAGTGCCTGTTTATCCTGCGCAAATTTCCCCCACAGTAAAAAAACAATGCCTCGTTCCTGTTCCGAAATTTTTGAGATGACCTTGTCTGTAAATTGCAGCCACCCGATTTTACTATGGCTACCTGGCTCATTTTGTCGTACCGTTAGTGACGCATTTAGTAGCAATATACCCTGCATTGCCCATTTTTCGAGGTTCCCGTTTTGGACGGGAGCAATACCGAGATCAGTGTTAAGTTCTTTAAAAATATTCACAAGGGACGGCGGCTTAGGCACACCGTTAGGAACCGAAAAGCTTAATCCGTGTGCCTGCCCTTTATTATGATAAGGGTCCTGCCCCAGTAAAACTACTTTTACATTCGGGAAAGGCGTTTTATTAAAAGCGTTAAAAATTAATTGCCCGGGAGGATAAATTATTTTACCGGCAGCTTTTTCTGTCTTTAGAAAAGCAACAATTTGCTGAAAATAGACTTTCTCAAATTCTACTTTTAATATTTTTTTCCAGCTATCTTCAATCGCTACATCCATGCGCTGATCATTTTTATAAAAGTACGAAACACATTATTACGCCCCGCCCTGATAGCTATAATTGATTGGAGAAGTTTTTTATTTAAACGCTGCCAACTTTAAAACCAGGATACGAAACATCAATTATATACGAAATAATTTTCGAATAAAAATAACTCAATAAATATTTCAACTCCCGTACTAATACTGAATTTTTGATTGCCAGGCTTTATTGGATCATCACAACTATTCCTAATGCTCCCGGCTGAATTAACTGGGGAAATTGTTTTATAGTTCTGTGCATCTCCATCATTTTTTTAAGAAAGCATGGTGCTGTGGTAGAAATATGAATGGCCTAAGTTTTCAAAGAAGTAAAAATAGGAAGAATGAAAATTTTTAGCATTTGTCACTTGTGGTGACCCCTGCACGAATCGCATGTATGCCCCATTGCTTAGTCTTTTCACAAAGGGCCTGCAGTATTCCAAAACACCGCTTGGTTTCAGTTTCAGTTGTTGAGGTAATCTAAATGCGTGAAAACAGGTGTCACCAAAGTGCAAATTGTGACAGTCAACTTTGGCGGGTAGGGGTAAAGGAATGCAGTAAAAAAGCTGAAACCAGCACCAGACCTGTTTTTTTATGTGACCCCGACACGATTCGAACGTGTGACCCACAGCTTAGAAGGCTGTTGCTCTATCCACTGAGCTACGGGGCCATTAATTAAAATTGAACCGGTATCATTTTATCACTAAACTGCTTACGGGTTTTTCAGCATTGATGATTTCTGCTCAAAAATAATTTTGCAAATATAGCTTAATTCAATACTGTATCCCAAATATCACCGGTACATTATTTATAGCTATCATCAATGCTAATCATATTTGTTTGTATCTTCGCGTCCTGAAAAACATAAAGTTTTATTTCCGGGTGAAATAGCTATTATATTAAACCTCACACACTAATTTATGAAACAAAGACTTACCTGCCTTTTACTGATCATCTGCCTGGCCGCTACAGCTATGGCACAAAAATTTACTTCGCCCATAAAGCCATCGCTTATTGGATTTCAGTTTTCACTGGCCGATTATAATTCTCCTCACGAAATTGATTCTACTTCATTGCATCATGTAATTAAGAGAGGTGATATATTTAAACCCAGCAAGCAGGCGTCAGCTTTTACAATTTCCTATTGGAAAGGGCTCTCAAAGTATCTTGATTTCTCGGCAAGGTTCAATGGTATCTTTTACGAATACACCAGGCATAATAATTCCACAAGTGCCCGCTATAACAATGAATTTGGATCGGAATTGGAAGGAGCATTAAATATTCATCCGTTAACTGACGCTCATTTCTTTCAGCCTTTTCTGACCGCCGGTGTTGGAGGAGGTTATTATACAAACAGATTTGGTGGATATGTTCCTTTAGGATTGGGCTTCCAGTTTAATATCAGGAGCCAGGTATATTTTCTTTTACAAACTCAATACAGGGTTAGTTTAAGCAGGGACGTTTTCCGTGATAACTTATTTCATTCGTTGGGAATCGCCGTAAATATCAGTAAAGAGAAAGTAGCGAAGCCCGTTGAAATACCCATTATAGTAGTCAAGGACCGTGATGGTGATGGTGTAGTAGACAGCCTCGATGCATGTCCTGACCAGGCAGGCCTTGCAACTTTACAAGGTTGTCCTGACCGTGATGGTGACGGCATTGCAGACAAAGATGATAAATGTCCTGATGTTGCAGGGCTTGCAAAATACCAGGGCTGCCCCATCCCGGATACGGATAAAGATGGCATAAATGATGAAGAAGATAAATGTCCTGACGTACCTGGTGTTGCGCGTTACCAGGGCTGCCCAATACCTGATGCTGATAAAGACGGCGTAAACGATGAAGAAGATAAGTGTCCAAATGAAGCAGGTCCGGCTTCCAACTTTGGTTGCCCTGTAATTGATGTGGTGATAGTTGAAAAAATAAATAAGGCCGCAAAGAATATTTTCTTTGCAACAGGCAGCGCTAAGCTATTGGCAAAATCATATGCTTCATTAAAGGATGTGGCGCAGGTATTAAAAGACAACCCGACATTTAAAATTGACATTGAAGGGCATACCGATAGTACCGGTACACATGAGAAAAACATGATATTGTCCGATAGTCGTGCAGCTTCTGTTGTAGAGTACCTGAAAGGTAACGGAGTAGAAGAAAGCCGCATGACATCGAAAGGGTTTGGTCCGGATGTACCGCTGGCACCAAATAAAACAGCTGCCGGCAGGGCCAAAAACAGGAGAGTGGAAATGAAGCTCAGGAATTATTGATCTGAGATTTTGAAAAT
>JBDTLZ010000158.1:0-6393 GCA_039934515.1 Ginsengibacter sp. | reverse complement strand
AAAGGCCAGGCCAACTGCCAGGCGTAGGCGATAAATTTCACATTCCCTTATTAAAATATGATCATCGGTAATATGCCTGGTAAAAATGTGTGCCGGAACGGGACTTATTGAATCGGGACATATCTTTTGTAAATGAATACAATGAAGATCTTTTCTGCAGGGCCATAAACCATCAGTCAGTACTTGATTTACAGGCAAATCCATTCTATACAGACCTTTAACATAGAATTGATGTTCTTCGTTTGGTGTAATATGGCACAAAGCTATAGTACAAACCGGAATCATTTTATACTGCGTACCTTTGCCGCCATTAATGAAAACAAAAAATCTTAAACGGGATAAAGTCAATATTATCACCCTGGGTTGCAGCAAAAACCTGGTTGACAGTGAGGTATTAAGCGGGCAACTCGCCGCAGGCGATGTGGATGTAAGACATGAAAGTAAAAAAAGCGATCATAATATTGTGGTTATCAATACCTGCGGTTTTATAGATAAAGCTAAGGAAGAAAGTATTAACACCATCCTGCAGCAGGTAGAATTAAAAAAACGTGGCAAACTGGATAAGGTCTATGTCACGGGCTGTCTCAGCGAAAGGTATAAACAAAACCTCGAAGATGAAATTCCTGAAGTTGATGCTTTTTTCGGGACTATGGAATTGCCCTTTCTTTTGAAGAAATTCGATGTTGATTATAAGGCCGAATTACTTGGCGAAAGATTATTAAGTACTCCTAACCATTACGCCTACCTGAAAATAAGTGAAGGCTGCAACCGCACCTGCTCTTTTTGCGCCATCCCTTTAATGAGGGGCAAACATATCAGCAGGCCGATAGAATCCTTAGTTTCAGAAGCCCGGAGACTGGTGCAAGGTGGTGTAAAAGAAATCATGCTGATAGCGCAGGAGCTCACTTATTATGGGCTGGACATTTATAAAAAGAGAGAACTACCCCGCTTGCTTCATGCGCTGGCCGATATTGAAGGCCTGCAGTGGATAAGACTTCATTATGCGTATCCTTCGAAATTCCCCATGGATATTATTGATGCAATGAAAGCGCGCGACAATATCTGCAACTACCTTGATATGCCTTTACAACATGCCAGTAATAAAATGCTAAAGGCAATGAAAAGGCAAATTACAAGAGAAGAAATGGAAGATATTATTGGTGAAATAAAATATAAGATTCCCGGCATCTGCCTCAGAACTACACTTATTGCAGGCTTCCCGGGCGAAACCCGGGATGATGTGGAAGAATTGAAGGCTTTTCTCAGGAAAACAGAATTTGACAGGGTAGGAATTTTTACCTATTCCCATGAAGAAAATACTTCAGCATATGAACTGGAAGATACAATTGATGAAGAAGTAAAAGAACAAAGGGCACAGGAAATTATGGAAGTACAGCAGGAAATATCGTATCAAAAAAATGAGCAGAAAATAGGTAAGGTTTTTAAAGTAATCATTGATAAAAAAGAAGCAGGCAGGTATCTCGGGCGAACAGAATTTGACAGTGTCGAGGTAGATAATGAAGTCATTATTCATTCTGGTAATAAATTACACCCGGGGGATTTTGTAAATGTAAAAATTACCAATGCATTTGACTATGACCTCGAAGGAGAAGCAGTATCCTAGGCAATGGCTTCTATCTTTGCATTCCTGGAAAATGTTTGTTTTTGCCTGCTATTGCCGGATCAATTGAAGCTGTTAAATTTGAGTTACCATACTCTTACAGTTCTCGCGCCACGGCTTACACTAAAAACCAATTAACATACAGTGCGGCAAATTCCAAAAATTATTTTATTAGATCCGAAAGAAATGCAGGCTCGCCTGAACAGCATTTTATTGAAGGAAGGGTTTACAACCGATAGGGCGTTGCAATGCGCTGAGGTATTTACAACTAACAGCGTTGATGGAATCTACACCCATGGCATCAACCGTTTTCCAAGATTTGTGAAGTACCTTAAAGAAGGCTATGTGAAAGTAGATGCAGAGCCCACTTTAGAAAACAAATATGGAGGTATAGAACAATGGAATGGGAACCTTGCTCCGGGGATTTCCAATGCGCTTTTTGCAACAGATCATGTTACCGGACTCGCTCAAAAACATGGTATCGGTTGTGTGACATTGAAGAATACAAACCATTGGATGCGTGGTGGCACTTATGGCTGGAAGGCAGCAAAAGCAGGTTGTGTATTTATTAGCTGGACAAACACCATCGCGAATATGCCAGCCTGGGGAGCGAAGGATGCAAGGCTGGGTAATAATCCGCTGGTGATGGCAATACCGCATAAAGAAGAAGCTATTGTGCTCGACATGGCTGTTTCGCAATTTTCTTACGGCGCAATTGAACTGGCGGCAATAAAAAATGAAACGCTTTCCGTATACGGGGGGTATGACAATGAAGGATCTTTGACAAAAGAACCTTCAAAGATCCTGGCGTCAAACCGATCATTACCAATAGGCTATTGGAAAGGCTCAGGGCTGGCGCTTCTGCTTGACCTGCTCGCAACCATATTATCGGGAGGGCTGGCAACCTATGAGATCACCAATAAAGAAATTGAGTCTGAAGTGTCACAGGTTTTTATCGCAATAGACATTTCAAAACTTGGTAACCACTCTTCCATTGCAAAAATTATTGAGAACATTTTAAATGACTACCACCATTCGATGCCGGAAGACGAATTGAAAAAAATAGTTTATCCCGGTGAAAAGGTATTGCATACCCGGCAAAACAACCTTACAAATGGTATCCCCGTACTGGAGAAAATTTGGGATGAAATCAACCAGTTGTAACAGGTCATGGCTACACCTGGTATAAGGCAGTTTCATTGGTTACTTATGTTTTGCAAATTCATCTGCCAGGTCATTCAATTGCTGTACTGACAGGGTCTTATTTCCTTCTTCTATGACCATCCTGAAACGAAAGGTAACTGATTCGCCTTTATTTAACTGCAGGTTTTTAGATGTCTTTCCGTTGGTAAATATTTTTTCACCCAGCGGGTTTGCCGAAAATAAACCATATCCCCGGGCATGCCAAAAAGTTGGGTAGTTGGGATTTTGCGGATGATCAATAATAGCAATGCTGATAGAATCATTTCCCATTTTACCATACATTTCACACCACTTCGCCCTCGTACTCCAGGCGGCATCTCCCTGCAGGCCTTCACTAGTGAGGTAGTTACCATTTGGTATACGATCTGTGCCACCTTTTACAATTGTGATATTCCCTTTATCATCTTTGAATTCCTCGTCCTTATCCGTTGGGATCTGTAATGCGTGGGCAACCCGTATTGCATACAATCCGTCTTTAGCATCTGTAAAGAGAACGGTAGTGTCGGCTGTTAGAACGGTTACCCTGTCTATGATGCGTTGATGTGCCGTGCCACTAAATTCCAGGCGGGTGGTTTCTTCCAGCAGCACCTTGTTTTGTTGGTTGGCCCAGTTGGCGTGGTATGACAATATCCCCTTTTCGCCGCCTGCAGTTTCAAGAATCTTGTCTGTTTTTATCCATCCATATAAGTTTTTTCTTTCTTTGGGGATGGCATAAGAATTGTTCCAGAAATCAAGCCCGTTCACATTTTCGAAAGTGAACCATATACCAATATGATGCGGATGATCATTAGGATCGTTGGGCTGTGTATTTAATGGAAATCCCCTGGTAACAACAGTTCCGTTGGCTGCGCGTACCGGGTATAATACCGGTTTTTCAAGGCTGTCGGGATATAAAAAGGAGGTAAATAATTTATCAGCGATAATGACAGCAACACTTTTTTCTTTTGCTGATTTTACAACCTGAACCATTTCCTTTTTTTGAGCCAGTGTCATCAAAACGGAAAAAACCGCAAGGATAGTTAACGCAAAAAACCGATGCCTGTTTTTCATATTTCTCTTTTTATTGATACTTGTGACTCTTTGTAAATGAAGCTGGCGTGCTACTTTTAATACCGAAATTACCCAGCATGAAATCTTATGATCCACATTACGCAACGATGTCTTCTGCACTAATAAAGGATCGCCGGCTTTCACCCTGTATGTTCGATAAAGAACATAAACTGAATGGCTGCGGGATGGAAATGAAAAGTACGGTGATGGCTTTGTGCATGGGGCCTGTGCCGGACTTGAAACGACAACCCCGACTATCGCTGAACAATGAACTAACGGTCACAGTTCCACGCAAATATTTACGGAGGAAACTGGTGCCATCCATCTATCGGCAATCGCACGCTACAAGTAATACAAAGAACTATTAATTCATCCTGTTATTTAAAAACCTTATCTCCTATCATTACTTCCTGGGTATTTTCATCAAAGGTTGCCCTTAAGCCGGAATGCGAGGCGGCAGTAGTCATAATGTTGGCAATAGAATGGCTGTAACCGGCTTCAACCGGGGCGTGCGGCTGCTTTCGGCTACGAACACATTCCATCCAGTTGCGTACATGATTTGAAGTAAGGCGGTCTCCACCGGTATCTGCGGATGCGACAACTTTTTCCACCTCCGACAAACTTAGCTCTGGTAAAAGGTTTGGCTGAATGTTCATATCATCTGCAAATCTTTTTGTCAAACCACCTTTCGGAGAAACCATATTGGTATTAAGGTTTAATTCACCGCCGTTGGAATAGTAAATTTCGGCAGGATTTTCATCACCATTATCCATACGGGACATAAATGTTACCTGGAATCCGGTTGATGGATCGTCGGCCGGACCATAATCAAAAACCGCTGTGATCGTATCCCAGTTTTTTCTTCCGTCTTTCCACATATAAATGCCGCCATTAGCGACAACACTGCGGGGATGCTTTAAAGAACTAAACCAATGCACAGTATCTATCTGGTGACTCATCCATTGCCCGGGAAGCCCCGATGAATAGGGCCAGAACAAACGGAACTCTAAATACTTCCTGGGATCATAAGTGTCATGGGGCCTGTTTAATAAAAACCGCTTCCAGTCGGTATCTTCTTCCCGTAATTGCGCTACAGCGGCTGGCCTGCGCCACCGACCCGGCTGGTTTACATTCCATGTCAATTCAACCATTTTTATGGGTCCAAATTTTCCTGACTGTATAAATTCGTAAGCCGCCTTATAATTGGCCCCGCTTCTCCTTTGCGATCCTATCTGCACAATTTTATTTGAGGCCTTAATGGCTTTAAATGCAGCACGGTTATCCTCCATACTTTCTGCAAAGGGCTTTTCAACATACGCGTCACAACCTGCATTTACTGCCTCGACCGAATGCAAGGCGTGTTGAAAATCTGCCGTACTGATAAATACAGCATCGACTAATTTTTTATTGTACATCTCTTCATTGTTGCGGCAGGCAATAATATCATGCTGCATTTGCTCTTTCCACATCGCCGCACCCTGCTCCCGTCTCTTGTTCCAGATATCGGATACTGCTACCACATCAAAATTCAATTCTTTATAATGGTTCATAAAACAAGGCATGTGGGTGGACCTATGCCTGTCGGAGAAGCCCACTACTCCTACTCTAACCCGGTCATTGGATCCAATAATATTGCGGTAACTTTTGGCACTAAACGCAGAAGCTCCCATGTATACACCTGCTGTCGTGATGACAGTTTTTTTAATAAAATCACGTCGTGACTTTTCCATATGCAATCAATTGAAGCGTAAAGAATTCAAAATTCCCAGAATGATTAAAGCTATTTATTTTTTTAGTGTGAATGTTACTTTTATAGAAAAATTTAAAATATGACCGGTATCCTGCAAAATTTGTCTACAGGCATCATGTTCTGTTATGCATTGGGCACAGGATTTTTTTCAACCAACAAGCTATTCCCTTTCTTATCGTAATAAGTGCCTGTCATTTCATTCATATCAACGGTCCGCTTTTCAACACCGGCTTCGGCCGAATGTTTACAAAAAGTGAGATAACCTGTCTGGCTCCGCTGGCGGATCCCTAAATTTTGACGGAAAAATGCCCGTTACTTTCTATGGCAATTTTCAAAACAGGATACCCTGGTTCGGAAGTCGCCTTAAAATTATTTTATCCCGAATACACGGTGTGCCCGTCGGTAACATACGTAACATATTGCATTACCCCAGGGCCAATAAGAACCTGTATAAAATTTGGGAGATCTTCCCCGCTTTTAACCTTTGAATGGGCTTCTTTAATTTGTTCAATAGCAAACATATTTGCCCGGCTTTTTTAATTTCAGCAAAAATAAGACTTCGTTTTACCATTGTATAATTTCGGCTAAAGGGTATTCAAATTTTTCCCGGCTCCATCGGGTGCGTTATAAAAAACTATTTAACATTTTTAATTTTTCTTTATTGACTGACTGTCATAATTTCCGCCGGAATTTTTCCGTATATCTTTGCACGGAAAAAAAAAATTGCATTTTAAAAAATTTACTTTGTCTAACGCATTTCATTCGCAAT
>JBDTLZ010000157.1:0-21281 GCA_039934515.1 Ginsengibacter sp. | reverse complement strand
TTTTTTCTTATGCGTCTTTGCGTGACCCTTTTCTTACGCGTCTTTGCGTGTTTTTATTCTTATGCGTCTTTGCGTGACCCTTTTCTTACACGTTTTTGCGTGTTTTTTTCTTATGCGTCTTTGCGTGACCCTTTTCTTACGGGTCTTTGCGTGACCCTTTTCTTACGCGTCTTTGCGTGTTTTGTCTATTTATGCGTGACCCTCTTCTTATGCGTCTCTGCGTGATTTTCACCTCCACGATCCCCATATTTACAAATTATTTACAATCCTGTGTATCCCATCTTTAATTAAATTAACATTAAAGTTTACAAGTAATCCTAATTTCAAGTTTGTCAATTTTAAATATGTCAGTATTTGTTTGTAATGAACAGGCGCTAAAGCTTCAACAGATTTTAATTCGATAATAACGCTATTATTAATAATGATATCTGCGCAAAATGCCAGATCAATCCTCACTCCTTCATGGACTAATGGTATGATCCGTTGTCTCTGATAAGGTATATCGTTCTTGCGCCATTCATAACAAAATATCTCTTCATAAACATTCTCGAATAGTCCTGGACCATACTGATTATGGATCTTAAAACATAAGTCAACAACAAGTTTTGATATGTCGTTTTCAGTCATTTAGTATATATAAATTTTTGCCCAAAGCTGTAAATTTTAATGCCGCCTAAGTTCCTTCGCGTGAAAAAATGTAATTCAGAATCGCCGCCGCGCCATCCTTGCCTGCCTGTACGGCATCTACTACTTCCTTTCCCCCGTTCACCGCATCGCCACCGGCAAATACGCCTGACAGATTTGTAACCGCTTTATCCTTTACTAAAATTTTACCCCTGTTGTTGTCTAATTTATGTTGATCCACCAATTCTACAAAAGGGCTTTGGCCTGTCGCTTTTATGATCATATCGCAATCTATGGTAATCGTTTCTCCAGTCGCGATTGGTGCCGGTTTTCCGGAGAAATCGGGGGCGCCGAGTTTCATAAAATTACAAACTAGTGCTTTTACTTTACCATTGTCACCATTGACAGCAAGAGGGGCCGCCAGCCATTGAATTTTACAGCCGTCAAGCATAGCAATATCAAGCTCAGCCTGTGTACAGCTTTTTTCAGATTCACTGCGTCTATACACCATCGTTACCTCAGATGCGCCGAGTCTTTTTGCCTGGGTTGCTGCATCAATTGCGGTCATCCCCATTCCAATCACCACAACCTTGTCTCCAATTGTAACCCCTGGATACCCTTTGGTTCTTATATCATAAATAAAACTGATTGCATCTTCTACTCCTTCCAATTGCTCCCCGGGAATGTTTAACCTGTTTGCCATGCCCACCCCTATCCCAAGATAAACGGCGTCATAATCTTTTTGAAGAGTTTCAAAGGAAATATCTTTTCCCAAAACACAGTTATATTTTATATTAATACCTCCAAGTGATGTAATAAAATCAACCTCATCTTCACAGAATGACGGGGTAACCTTGTAAGCCGCGATCCCGTAGGTCATAAGGCCGCCTCCTTTATTTTCTTTTTCAAATACAGTAACATCAATCCCTTCGCGTGAAAGCACATGGGCGCATGAAAGACCCGCCGGCCCTGCACCCACGACAGCAACTTTTATCACTTTCGCACCACTTATGGGTGGATTACGCTTAAACAATTTCCATTTATTTTGAATTGCAGGGTCTGTCGACCAGCGTTGCAGTTTTGCTATGTCGATAGGCTTCTCATGCATTAAATTATATACGCAGGACCCTTCACACAGCTTTTCTACCGGGCAAACGCGTGAACAACCTCCTCCAAAAATATTGGATACAAAAATTGTATGGGCAGAACCTTTGATGTTATCAGTTGTTATCTGCTTAATAAATTTAGGGACATCAATTCCGGTAGGACAACTTTTTGTGCATGGCGCATCATAACAAAAAATGCACCGGTTGGCTTCCACCAATGCAGCTTCTTTATTTTCAAATGGCGGATGTATATCCCTGAAGTTTTCTTCGTATTGTTTTTCGGTTAACTTATTCGAAGCTATCGCCATCTTAATTTGATAATTTGAGTTGGTGGCCGACAACCACCGTAGTAAATCCTTTCTCCATCAATGTGCACCTGCCCCGATATTGAAAGCGTGATTGTGTTATTGTGGAGATTATCTAAAGTTCCACGAGTTTGCCATATGTCTCTGGCCTCCTGTCTCTAAAGAATTGCCAGGTATTCCTGACCTCCTCAATCAAGTCGAGATCAAAGTCGGCGACAAGTAATTCATCTTTGTCTTCAGAAGCCTGGGCAAAAATTTGTCCGCGCGGATCGACAAAGTATGAGGAGCCATAAAACCTGCCAAGGTTCCAGGGCTTCTCTTCACCTACCCGATTTATGCAACCCATAAAGTAGCCATTAGCGGCAGCATGAGCTGGCTGCTCGAGCTTCCATAAATATTGAGACAACCCTGCAACTGTTGCAGATGGATTGTAAACAATCTCGGCTCCGTTCAGGCCGAGAACTCTTGCTCCATCGGGGAAATGGCGGTCATAACAAATATATACGCCAATCCTGGCATACCTGGTATCGAAAACGGGGTAGCCAAGATTTCCTGGCTTAAAGAAAAATTTTTCCCAAAAACCAGTCGTATGTGGAATATGATTTTTTCTATACTTTCCAAGATATGTTCCGTCGGCATCGATAACAGCCGCGGTATTATATAAAACGCCTGCCTGCTCTTTTTCATAAACCGGAACAATTAGTACCATGCTGTATTTTTTTGCATACGCAGCCATTCGCTCTGTTGTGATGCCAGGCACGGTTTCAGCAGAGGCATACCACTTTTTATCCTGCCCCGGACAGAAATAAGGCGTGTTAAAAATTTCCTGTAAACACAATATCTGCACTCCTTGAGCACCCGCATCGTCAATAAACGGAAGGTGCTTTTGGAGCATTGCTTCTTTGATCTCCTCTATTGTACCATCGCCTTCAGTTTTCTGAAGAGACATTTGAATAAGACCGGATCTAATTATTCGGGGCATAGTTTTATTTTGAATATGAATTTTAATTTTTAAAGGAATGGCATTCGTATCTTTTCAATTTAACAGGTCATTCATCCCCGGAAATTCAAATATATTGAGACACCTTCTTTCTCCTGATAAATTTACCAAATCCTTTCGGGACTTTGCATGCATTGTGCTCAATGACAACTTCACCACGCAACAACACCGTTTTCACCTTACCAGTAACTTCCCATCCTTCATAAGCCGAGTAGTCAACATTCATGTGATGTGTTTTTACAGAAAGCTTATGCTTTTTGCCGGGATCAAAAATAACAATGTCTGCATCACTCCCTACAGCTATGGTACCTTTGCGTGGAAACATCCCGAAAATTTTCGCTGGGTTTGTACAAGCCACTTCTACAAATTTGTTTAAGGTGATCCGGCCTTTATTTACTCCTTCACTAAACAATAATTCCATCCGGTTCTCAATTGCGGGATGACCGTTAGGTATCTTAGAAAAGTCATTCTCGCCCATCTTCTTCTGCTCCCACATAAATGGGCAATGATCTGTGGCGACAACGTTTACCAACCCCTGGTTGATACCTGCCCACAATGTTTCCCGGTCTTTCTTTTCTCTTAATGGCGGACTCATTACCCATCTCGCACCTTCGAAATTCTGCTCGTACAATGATGCATCAAGGAGCAAGTACTGGATGCACGTCTCAACAAACACTTTTTGATTTCTTTTGGTTGCATTCCTCACCGCATTCAATGCGCCTTCACAAGTAAGATGCACAATATATCCGGGGCACCCGGAGTAGTTTGCCATATCGACAAAACGTTCTGAAGCCTCTGCCTCGGTAACTTCCGGCTGTGAAAGGTAGTGGTATAGCGGAGATAATTTTCCTTCTTCCCGGTGTTTCTCAACGAGGTAATCTATCATGTCCCCATTTGTTGCATGAACATTGATCAGCCCACCGTGTTTTTTTACTTCTTCCATTAAACCAATCATCTGCCTGTCATCAATCATCAGCGCACCTTTGTAAGCCATAAAAGTTTTGAAAGACGTGATACCTTCATTGTCGATCATGTGGCTGATTTCTTTCTTTGTGGTATCATTATAATCAGTAACAGCCATGTGAAAGCTATAGTCGCTTACGCAGTTATTGTCCGATCTGGATCTCCATTCATTTAATGCAGACTGAAGTGTGTTCCCCTGCTTTTGCAATATAAAATCTATTACCATTGTTGTGCCTCCAAAAAGTGCCGCCCTCGTACCTGTTTCGTAAGTATCGCTGGAAAATGTTCCCATAAATGGCATGTCAAGGTGTACATGCGGGTCTATACCTCCCGGCAGGACTAACATGCCTGACGCATCAATTTCCTTCTTTCCTTTTACCGGAAGATCTTTTCCTATGGCATGTATAATTTCACCTTCAATAAATATATCGCCTACATAGTCAGCATCAGCGGTAATTACACGCCCGTTTTTAATCAGCAATGACATATTGAACTTTGTTATGTGACCGGATACTATTTTTTTTATAAGATCGGATCATCAAAATATAAGTGATGCCCGAAACAAAAAAACCAACAAACCACGCATAATTATAAAGATGAGACAACCACTGCGGAACTGCATCCCGGGCGAGCACTTTTATAGTTACTAAAAAACCTGCAATATTTGGCAGAATACCCAGCAATAATGCAATGATCGCTCTTGTATTAAATCCATTATTAAAGGTGTATTGGCCAGTATGCTGATATAATTCTGTTGTTACTAATTGTTGCTTCCTGATAAAATAATAATCCGCAATCATAATTCCGCCAACGGGGCCCAGCAGACTTGAATAGCCTATGAGCCAGGTAAAAATATAACCCGAAGGATCTGCTATCAGTTTCCAGGGAAATATCAGGATACCTATAAAGCCCGTTATAAATCCACCCGTCCTGAAATTAATTTTTTTAGGCGCCAGGTTGGCAAAATCATTTGCCGGGCTCACAATATTTGCTGCAATGTTGGTAGCAAGGGTCGAGATTATCACAGCTATCATTGCAACACTTACTAATAACCTGCTGTCAAATCTTCCCGCAAGTACTAACGGGTCCCAAATTGTTTCCCCATAAATTATAACCGTAGCTGATGTAACAACAACGCCAATAAAAGAAAATAACGTCATAGATGCAGGCAGTCCTATCGCCTGGCCATTTATTTGGGCTTTCTGGCTTTTGGCATAGCGTGTAAAGTCAGGAATGTTCAGGGATAGTGTTGCCCAAAATCCTATCATGCCGGTTAATGCCGGGAAAAAGAACTCCCGGAACGCAACATTGGTCGTAAATCGGGATGGCTGGCTTAATATAGGTCCTAAGCCTTTGCCGGCGCTGATTGCCCAGAATAAAAGTGCAAGGGCAGCAACCGGAAGAAAGAATGCTTTAAATATCAATAGCTTCCTGATGCTTTCAACTCCAAGATACACGACATACATATTCAAAAGCCAAAATAAAAAAAAACAAATCGCGGGTCCGGTCTGTAAAGCAAATGAAACAGGAAAGATTTGTGGCAGCGTTGCCAGCGACGGGATCCACAGCTTCAACATTTGATAAAGCGCAAACCCACCTATCCAGGTTTGAATTCCAAACCAGCCGCATGCAACGATAGCTCTTAACATCGCGGGGATATTAGCGCCCCTTACACCAAAACTTGCCCTTGCAAAAACAGGAAATGGTATTCCATATTTAGCCCCCGCATGGCCATTTAAGATCATTGGAATTAATACAATGGTATTACCTAAAAAGATGGTTAAAATTGCTTGCCACCAGTTCATTCCTCCACCTATTAACGAACTCGCCAGCATGTAAGTGGGAATACATAAGCTCATACTTATCCAAAGTGCAGCATAGTTCCATGTATTCCAGGTTCGCTTATCCGAAGGCACCGGGGCAAGGTCTTCACTGTAAAGAGGGGATAGTTGTATGTGATCAACATTTACCGGCATTCAGCAGTTTTTCTATTTGAAATGAATCAAAACGTAGAGACATATTCATCAGCAATTGATATGGCCGCTGAGATTATCGAAAGCCCTTCATCAACCTGGCCTTTAGTGATACATAATGGCGGTGCGACAAATATATAGTTCCACCTTACAAAAGTATACATGCCCAATTCTTTGATTTTTGCAGCCACTTTATTCATAACTACCATTTCATCAGATTTTGCATTGAATGGTGCCATTGGCTCTTTCGTTTTCCTGTTCTTTACCAATTCAATACAACCCAGCAATCCTGTGTTTCGCCAGTTGCCAATGCTAGCATGCTTTAATTGCAGCTTTTCAATTTCTGCATCGATATATGAACCCATTGTTACTGCCTTTTCTATGAGGTTATCATCCTTATAAATTTTTAACACTTCGAGTGCGGCCGCACAACAAACAGGGTGCGCAGAATAAGTAAGGCCCAACGCCAATACAGTATCATCATAACGGGCAACAATTTTATCAGATACCATTAAACATCCGAATGGCAAATAGCCACAGGTTAACCCCTTAGCCATGGCGATCATATCGGGGACAATGTCGTGATTTTGAAAACCAAACCATTTTCCCGTTCGTCCAAAACCGCTCATCACTTCATCCATTATTAATAGTATCCCGTACCTGTTGCACAATTCTCTCACAGCTTTCAAATAGCCGGTAGGATATTGCAGGCATCCTGAAGATCCCGATTCCCCTTCGAGCAGTATGGCAGCAATATTTGCCGGACCTTCATAGATAATGATCCTTTCCAGGGCGCCTACAGAATCTCTCAATAAATTTTCTGCACCGTATTCCCAGCGGTACAAATATGGCAGGTCGAAGTGTACAAAGTTGGGCGCTTGTTGCGCATCTACAGGCAGCTTCCGCGGATCGCCGCTTGCTGTCATTGCCGCATTAGTGGCTCCGTGATAAGATTGATAGCGACTTAATATTTTGTGACGCCCGGTATACATCCTCGCTAACTTAATTGCGTTTTCAATAGAGCTGGCACCACACAAAGTAAATAGTGCTTTATTTAGATCGCCAGGACAAATAGCAGCTAATCTTTTACCAAGTTCTCCCCGTACTTTAGTGATACAAGAAGGTGTAACATAACTTACCTGTTGCATCTGCTCCATAACGGCATTGGCTACACGCTTATCGCCATGGCCAATATTTACATTCATCAGCCCTGAAGAAAAATCAATATAGCGTTTGCCATCATAATCATACAGGTAAACCCCTTCTCCATATTTCACGCTTATAGGGTTGGTGCCTTTTTGCTTGCTCCAGGAAAACAAGGTAAAGTCCTGGTTGTTTTGAATAATTTCTTCGGCTTCTGTCCTGGAAGTAACGGTTTTTGCAAATGTGTTCATAGTATATTTAAAATTATTTATCCAATGTCATGATACCTAACTCATCCAGTTCACGCCGGCCTCAGCATTCCATTTTATTGTTGACTTCTTCAGTTTTGTCCAGAATTCGATAGAACTCTTGCCAGTGATATCTCCCACCCCAAATTTACTTTCATTCCATCCTCCGAAACTGAACGGTTCCCTGGGAACGGGTACGCCCACATTTACCCCGATCATTCCGGCACTTGACCTGTCAATAATATAACGCGCCATGCCACCATTTTGGGTAAATACGCTTGCCGCGTTACCATAAGGGTTGGCATTTTCGATTGCAAGGGCCTCGTCTACAGTATTTGTTCGCATGATACTTATCACAGGCCCAAAAATTTCTTCAGTTGCAACAGACATTTGTGCAGTAACATGATCAATAACTGTAGGGCCCACATAAGTGCCATTTTCTTTGCCCTCGACTTTTGTATTTCTGCCATCAACAAGAATTGATGCGCCCTGCTGTTCTGCTTCGGTAATATATCTTTCAATTCTGTCCTGTGATTCTTTGTTAATGACAGCCCCCAGGTTTTTCCCGGGAATAATTTTCCTCGCCTCATCGCAAATTTTATCAATTATACTGTCAATATTTCCTACGCCAATCATTGCTGAGGCGGCCATACAACGCTGGCCTGCACAACCACTCATGGAAGCAGCGACATTTTGTGCAGTCATACCGGGGATCGCATCGGGTAAAACCATTAAATGATTTTTTGCACCGCCCAATGCCAGGCATCTTTTGTAGTTACCTGTTGCTCTCTTGTAAACAATTTTTGCAACCTTTGTTGAGCCAACAAACGAAACTGCTTCGATCCCCGGATGATCGCAGATAGCTTCTACCATTTCGCTATCCCCGTGAACAACATTCAAAACTCCGTCTGGCAACCCTGCTTCTTTTAATAACTGTGCTATTCTTCCAATACTTAGGGGTACTTTTTCTGACGGTTTGATGACCATACAATTTCCCAATACCAACGCATTCGGTATCGTCCAGTTAGGCACCATGCTTGGAAAATTGAATGGAACAATAGATGCCACAACGCCCAATGGAATACGTTCTGTTCTGCATTCAACCCCCTTGCTTACTTCAAGGATTTCACCGGTAACAAGCTGGGGCATGGAAGTGGCAAATTCGGAAAGTTCAATACATTTTTCAATTTCTGCAACAGACTCATCAATGGTTTTACCATTTTCTTCCGAACAAAGTTCCGCCAACTCCCGCAAATGCCTTTCCAGCAGATATTTATAACGGAAAAAAACCTGTACTCTTTCTTTTATGGGAGTTTTACTCCATAAATGGAATGCTTTTTTACCGGCATCAACAGCGTTATCGAGATCTTTTTTGGATGACATAGGAACTTTTGAAAGTGGATTGCCATCAATGGGGGAAACAACATCAAGGTATTTCTGCGATGTGGCATTTTGAAATGCGCCATCGATAAAGTTTCTAACTGGTTCATACTTCATAACAGGCTATTAAATTTGTCTCGGAATCATCGGTAAAATAATAAAAAAACACCTGAATCCTGAATTCCTGCTAATCTATTGTAAATTTATCGTTTCCTAAAGTGTCTTATATTTTTTAGACGTTGTCGAATTATGCTATACCGAAATTTAATTGTTATTTTATTTGTATTCGCAAAATTTCATTCTTACCAGGGCTGTACGATTAAAAAAAATAAGATCAGCCTGCCCTGTAAAGAATACGATCTCAACAGCCCGGTAAGGGTAAAACTCAGTGACCAGTTGGCTGAAATTTCAGGGATTAGTTTCTATTCCAGGGACAGCAGCATATTTGCCATCTCTGATGAAAGCGGTAATCTTTTTAAAATTTTCTGGGATAGGAAAATGAAAATAAATAAATGGAAGTTTGACAAATCCCGGGATTTTGAAGACGTGGTCAATCACGACAGTTCTTTTTATATTTTGGAAAGTAACGGAAATATTCAAACCCTGAACTTCTCTGCAAAAGGTGACACAATTTTCAAAAGCAAAAGTGTTTTTCCTGTCAGTGAAGGAGTTGACAATGAATTTGAATCAATCTACTTTGATCCCGAATCCGGACAGTTGGTTATGATCTGTAAAGATTGTGAAGCAGACAAAAAAAAATCCGTATCGGCCTGGAATTTTGACCCTCAGTCGGGTGCTTATACACCTTCCCCGTTTTCCATTGATGTGCATGCCATAGCACAAAGGATAGGTGATAAAGATTTTAAATTTAAGCCGTCCGGCGCAACGATAAACCCGCGAACAAAAGAAGTATGGATTCTTGCATCCGCTAATCAATTGCTTATTGTTACAGACAAAAAAGGTACTCTCAAAGCCGTATATACACTGAACCCCGTAATATTCCGGCAACCTGAAGGAATCGCATTTACACCATGGGGCGATCTGCTTATTTCAAATGAAGCCAGTGACAAATATGAAACTTCGACCTTGCTTATCTTTAAACCCCAAAAAAGAGGTTAATGCAAAAATGCTGCCTTGTTGTTTTGCTGCTTTTCATTGGTAAAATTTGTATTGCACAACCAGATTCGATACTTACACGCATTGTATTGGTTGGCGATGCAGGTGAGTTGAATTTCGGACGGGCGCCTGTTGTAGATGCTGTTCGCGATTCAATTCCAATGGATGAAAAAACAACCGTTGTTTATCTTGGTGATAATTTATACAATTATGGATTGCCAGATGAAGTAATGCCAGAATATATCACCCTGAAATCGGTACTGGATTCGCAAATAAATATTACCAACGGAGGCAAGGCCACTGTAATCTTTATACCGGGCAATCATGATTGGTCGAATGCAGCAAGAAATGGCCAGGAAATTCTGAGAAGACAGGAAGATTACATAAAGGGTAAGCATCTCCCCAATGTTTTGTTTTTCCCTTCAGACGGATGCCCGGGTCCGGTAGAATATCCAATAAAAACCAGTAACGGCGAAGTCGTACTGATCTTATATGACAGCCAATGGTTTATTCGGAAGGACGGCCAGAAACCGGGTATCGAAT
The DNA here is from genome assembly GCA_039934515.1 of Ginsengibacter sp. GTDB lineage: Bacteria > Bacteroidota > Bacteroidia > Chitinophagales > Chitinophagaceae > Ginsengibacter. The sequence continues at coordinate 10,880 of JBDTLZ010000157.1, read as the reverse complement.
CCGACTGCCCTTACAAGACAGATGACGAATTTTATGCGGAACTTGAATATTTGCTTAACAAAAATTCAAAAAAGCTGGTAATTCTCGCTTCTCATCATACTTTAAAAAGTTATGGTATACATGGCGGATATTTTCCCTTAAAGCAATTTCTATTTCCCCTTACCGACATAAATAAAAAACTCATGATACCCATACCGGTATTAGGAATAATTTATCCAATCGTAAGAGGCGTTTATGGCACACCGGAAGATCTTCGGTATCCTGCCTATGCAAATCTGATTGCCGGGGTGGAAAAAATTGCATCGAAATATCCCAACGTAATTTTTGCGGCAGGGCACGAGCATACACTTCAGCTAATTAAAGACAGCAGCCATTACTATATTGTAAGTGGTGCCGGCTCAAAGAGCACACGGGTAAGCAGCAAGCCGAAGAAAACTATTTTCAAAGCCCAATCTTTTGGGTTTGCAAGCCTGCTCATTTCAAATAATAAAAACGTGCATATTGATTTTTACACCGTCTCAAAAGACTCGGTGACGCATGCCTACTCGAATAATCTTTTTAATTTTTCCAATATCAAAATAGAAGCATTTGACTCCTCAATGATCCCTGAAGCCGTTCCTATCCTGATGCGCAACGACAGTGTAAAGGTGGCCATAAATAGCAGTTATCAAAAAATATCCGGATTACAAAAACTCATCGCCGGCAAAAATTACCGCAAAGAATGGGGTACGCCTGTGCACCTGAAAGTTTTCAGAATTGATAAAGAAAAAGGCGGCCTCCAAATTAAAAGCCTGGGTGGTGGAAAACAAACCAAGTCATTAAAGCTGGAAGATAGCAACGGCCAGGAATGGGTATTACGAACAGTAGATAAAGACCCCACCGGCTCGGCACCTGAGCTTTTAAAATCATACATACCCGATAGGGTCATGAAAGATATGGTAACCGCAGAACATCCATACGGAGCGCTGGTGGTACCGCTCCTTGCCGATGCTGCACAGGTTGTACACTCAGAACCTGATTATTATTTTGTTCCGGATGATCCTGCTTTTGGACTTTACAGGAAAGTATTTGCAAATAAAGTTTGCCTGCTTGAAGCATATGAACCTGGCACAGACGAGAGTGACACTAAAAGTACTGCGAAAGTTATAGATAAATTAATTGAGGACAGTAAGAATCATGTGGACCAGGAGGCTGTTCTGCGTGCAAGGCTGCTCGATATGATGATTGGAGATTGGGACAGGCATTTTGCACAATGGAGATTTCTTGCTGCTGATACAGGGGTGGGAAAATATTACATCCCCACTCCGCGCGACCGGGATAATGCATTTTTTTATTCAGATGGGTTATTTGTAAAAAGCCTCACTATTGCAGCTTTGCCTTACCTGCAGGGATTCAGAAAACATTATCCCAACATAAAATGGTTTAATTGGGAAGAACGGAACTTTGACAGGTTTTTTATGAATAATCTCGATGGAACGACCTGGAAAAGAATTATTGCAAAATTCCAGGCCGATGAAAGTGATACCGTAATAAATGAGGCAGTAGCGCAGTTGCCACCAGAAATATACCGGCAAAATGTGAAAAAAATGTCTGCCAAATTAAAGAGCCGGCGAGACCTTATTTCGAAAGCGGGAATGAGGTATTACCGGTTCCTGTCCAAAGAAGTAAACGTCGTGGGAAGTAATATAAATGAATACTTTAAAGTTTTTAATACCAATGACAGCCTTGAAGTAAAAGTTTTCAAACGAAAGCGCAATAACGATTCTTCCAGTGTAATGTTTGACCGGGTATTTGATTCGAAAACTACCCGTTTTATCAATCTTTACGGCCTTAACGGAGATGATATTTTTGAAATAGATTCAACAGCCAGTTCTAAAATAAAACTGAGGATTATTGGAGGCAAAGGAAGAGACACTTTCAATATTTCCGGTAATGTGCGTAACACCATTTACGATTTTAAGATGGATAGCAATTACATAAAACGGTTCAGTAAAACCAAAAGCCAGATATCAGGTGACCTAAATGTAAACCGGTATGATATAACCGGGTTTAACTACAATAAATACCGGTTTCCATTGAATGTTGGGTATAACGAAGAAGACAAATTTATATTGGGGCTTGGATATTCATTAACAACATACAGTTTCAGGAAAGAACCTTATTCGACCTATCAAAGAATTTTGCCGATGTATAGTTTTGATTCACGCAAATACAGGATAAATTACAACGGCGAATTAAATGAGGTCATCGGCAAGCATGATATCGTTCTCAACGCAGATCTTTACAATTCGGTTTTAACCAATTATTTTGGATTGGGGAATGAGACCAAAAAAGATCAAAATAAAAATTATAATTTCTATCGGGTACATTATAATTATTTTTCCGGCGACCTTTTGTTGCGCAAGCGTTTTCATGACCTCGCAGAAATAAAGTTTGGAGGAACCTGGTATCAATACTGGAATCATTATGGCGACAATTCAGGTAAAATATTATCCCAGCCTTTGATGACCGGGCTTGACTCTGCGAGTATCTTTTCCCGCAAGTCTTATATAGGCGGTAAAATATCTATCGCAGTACATAATTTAAACAACGACCTCCTTCCAACCCGCGGTATATCCTGGACTAATGAATTAACCTCATTATTTGGAACAAATGAAAACAGCCGGAAGATCACCAAGTATACGACTGATATGATTTTGTATTCCAGCTTCAGTGATCCAACAAAGTTTGTTACGGTACTCCGTTTTGGATATGGTCACATTTTCAATAAAAATTATGAATTCTTCCAGGCGTTCGACCTGGGTGCTGATAATTACCTGAGAGGCTTCAGAAAAAACCGCTTTGCAGGCAGATCGCTGTTATACCAGTCGACAGAGATACGTTACGAATTATTCAAATCAAATTCATATATTGTACCTGGAGCGGTAGGTATTTTGGCCTTCAATGATGTAGGCAGGGTTTGGGTTCCAGATCAAACGTCACATAAATGGCATGATTCTTATGGCGGAGGATTTTATTATTCCCCTTACAATTTTGCCATAGTCTCTGCTACCATCGCATTTTCAAACGAAGGAAATCTTTTTAACTTTTCTATTGGTTCAAAATTTAATATAACATTCTAACCATGGATCGTCATAAATTATATAAGAAAATCGAAGAATATGTGACCGGCCTTTTTGAACAAATGCATGATCCCGTGCTTATGTTTCACAACCTCGACCATACTCAAAGTGTTGTGAAGCGTACCAAAGAAATTGCAGGACATTATAAAGTTTCTGAAGACGAAATGTTGGTACTGTTTACCGCCGCATGGTTTCATGACACAGGACACCTGTTCACCGAGCCATCAAAACACGAAGCCATCAGTTGTGAAGTAATGAGAAAATTCATGACCAGTAAAGTTGATGATAAAATAATTGACCAGGTTGAAGGATGTATTTTGGCAACTAAATTTCCGAGAAATCCTAAAAATTTATTGGAGCAAATAATCTGCGATGCAGATACGTATCACCTTGGAACTAAAGATTTCAAGGACACCAACAAAAGGGCATTTAAAGAGCAGTCTTTACGATTGGGCGAAACTGATCCCGAAAAATTTAATGAAGAAACGATCCATATGCTGGAAAACCACCAGTTTTATACCAACTATGCCAAAACTCTTCTAAATGAGAGGAAAATAAAAAATATGAAAAAAATACATAAAAAAATTGTTACCAGTGACGAAGCCACCGGTGCCGAGCCTGAGGTGGGTACTTTATCCGGACTTGAAAAAGACAAAAGCGGCTTAATGAGCAAAGGTATTCAAACCATGTTGCGCCTGACGTCTGAAAATCACCTGAAGCTTAGTGATATGGCCGATCATAAAGCCAACATACTTATTTCTGTTAACGCAATCATCATTTCAGTGATACTGGGGGTTTTGTTACGAAAATTAGATGAAGAGCCTTATTTAACATTCCCGACAATAATTTTTCTTGCGGTTGCCGTCACGACAATTGTTATTTCCATCCTGGCAACAAGGCCCAAAATAAGCGGTGGCACTTTTACCGCCGAGGATATTGCACAGAAAAAGACAAACCTTTTGTTTTTTGGAAATTTTCATAAGGCGACCTATGAACAATATAATGCTGCCATGAGAGCAATGATGCTCGACACCGATTACCTGTATGGTTCACTTATAAAAGACATTTATTATTTAGCGATTGTACTCGGCAGAAAGTACAGGCTCATACGGCTTGCATATAATATTTTCATGATAGGAATAATAGTGTCGGTACTTGCTTTTGCATTTGCCGCATTTATCTACCATGGCGATTCTTTTGGCGCAGTGTCAAGCGGTACTGCTTCACCTCTGTAAATTGCCATGACCTATGATTACGTATAACAGGGACCTTAGCTGGCTTGGCTTCAATTTAAGGGTTTTGCATGAAGCCGCAGATCCCGGGGTGCCATTGTATGAGCGCCTGAAATTTCTATCAATCTTTTCTTCAAACCTGGATGAGTTTTTCAGGGTAAGGTATCCCGGGATTATTGCGCTTTCAGTTCTTAATAAAAAAACAAGAAAAGCCATACAGGGAAGTGATGAGAATACCGAAGAAAAGGTACAGGACGAAATCAACCGCCAGCTTAATTTCTTCGGTTCAGTTCTCAACAAGCAGGTCCTGCCACTTTTAAAGGAAAATGGAATAATCTTTTATTATGACAGTCCTATCCGTACTGAGCATCATTCAGAAGTAAGGGAAATTTTTCTATCAGACGTTCTTTCATTTATTCAGCCAATATACCTTGATGGAAAAGCTGAAAAAGGCTTCATGCCGGAGAATAACCGGCTCTATTTGATAATTACGTTAGAGGAAAAGAGTGAAGGTGGCTTAAAACAAGCTGTTGTAAATATTCCTTCTGAAAAAACAAAAAGGTTTTTCGAACTCGCCTCGCTGGATGGATTTGACTATGTGATTTTTCTTGACGATATCGTACGTGAAAATCTGGCGTTCCTTTTTCCCGGGCTGCGCATAATTGGCGTATACAGTATCAAAGTAAACCGTGATGCAGAACTTTATCTTTCAGATGAATTTAGCGGCGACTTATTGCAAAAAATTGAAGGCCAGTTAAAAAAAAGAGATTTCGGCACACCGTCAAGATTTCTTTTTCAGCAGGGAATGCCACAAAACCTGCAAATGTTTTTGGTAGCTGCTTTTAACCTCACCACGAATGACATGTTTCCCGGAGGCAGGTACCACAATCTTAAGGACCTGTCTGCCTTTCCGTCTTTTAACAGGATACCGCAATATGAAAAAAAGAAATCGCTTTCTTTACCCAATGTAATGAACAGCGGAGATATTTTTAATATACTGCTCACAGAAGATATACTGCTTCACATACCTTACCAGTCTTACAACCCGGTACTGTCTTTCTTCAACCAGGCCGCAGTGGATGTTGATGTGTCCGATATTTATATAACCCTCTACCGGGTTGCCGAAGAATCACATATCATCAACGCACTCATCAGCGCAGCGAAAAATGGAAAAAATGTAATTGCCTTTATTGAGCTCAAGGCAAGATTTGATGAAGCCAACAACATAAAATGGAGCCGTATCATGAAGCACGCCGGCGTAAAAATAATTTATAGCCAGCCTGAAATAAAAGTCCATTCAAAAATTGCCCTTGTTAAAAAAAGAAAAGAGGCGGGCAATCAATCATTCGCCGTTATCAGTACGGGCAACTTTAATGAAATCACGGCACAATTTTATACCGATCATGTGTTGATGACTACAGGCAGCAGGATTATAGCTGAACTCCTGCAGCTATTTAAATTTTTACAATTAAAAGAAGTTACAGGAAATGATAAAAATCTTGAATTTAGATCGCTGCTGGTGTCACAGTTTAATATGAATCCCGAACTTGAAATACTTATCGATAAGGAAATTGCTAAAGTCGCGCGTGGAGAAGAAGGACTTATAAGGATTAAAGTAAATAACCTGGAAGAGCCCGGGTTTATAAACTTATTATATAACGCCGGTAAAGCAGGTGTAAAAATAAATTTAATAATAAGGAGTATTTGCTGCCTGGTTCCGGGTCTACCCGGTGAAAGTGAAAACATAATTGTAAAACGTCTCGTAGGCCAATACCTTGAGCATTCGAGAATTTTAATATTCGGGGCAGGTGAAAGTCCTGAAGTTATTATTGGCTCAGCAGACCTTATGACAAGAAACCTGTATCACCGTATTGAGGTTTATGTTCGTATTAAAAAAGAAAACTGCAAACAAGAGCTATTAGAATATTTTAATATACAATGGGAGGACAATGATAAAGCAGTTCTTTTGCTACGGGGGTACGAACAGAAAAAAATAGATTCACACGGTTCTCCAAAAATTAATGCCCAGCAAGCCATTTACCACTTTTTAGAATCCCGGCAATGAAGACATTGCGACAATTTTTTCATCTTTCCAATCTAAACAAAATCCGGCTTAGAACTGTTATATATATTGCCCTTTTCTGGACGGCTATTGATTTTGTAATTGTTTTATTGAGGCAGGATCGGCAGGTACACGCCAAAACGCTATGGTTTAGGGAAGTACTTATTTTTATAGTGAGTATGATTATGGGGTATCTTTTTGTTTTCAGGCTAAAAAAAATGTTGCGGCATATTCCTTTATGGATGAACTTCCTTTCAAAAAGCATTATTCTGCTGGGCGCTGCATTTATAATAACTTTTATTTTACAGATCTGCAATTCTGTATTTATTCAAAACATGAGTCTTAATGAAGCATATCGTGAAATTCAAGCATATGCTCTTTACCGGAATTGGCTATTGGAAAAGATAATTTATTGGATGGTAATCTTTTTTATCACGCAGCTTATCCTAATCATCAACGAAAAATATTCCCCGGGTGTTTTCGCGGATATTTTGGTTGGCAGGTACATATATCCTAAAATCGAGACACGCATAGTGATGTTTATCGATCTTAAAGACTCCACCCCTATTGCAGAAAAGCTGGGTCATTCCGTGTATTTCGAATTCATCAGGGATTTTATTTACAGGGTTTCACAGGCCGTAATAGAATTTGACGGCATTATATACCAATATGTAGGAGATGAGGTTGTGTGCTCGTGGAACTTTGCACCAAACAATACCCGTAAATGTCTTGATACCGTTATACAGCTCAGGAAAAATATCCAGAGAAAGAGCACCTATTTCAGAAATAAATATGGAATTGTGCCGGAGTTTAGAATAGGCATCCATCTTGGGGAAGTAACTGTGGGGGAAATTGGCGTTATTAAAAAAGATCTTGCAATGAGCGGTGATACTATGAACACCACCGCACGCATCAGGAGCGCTTGTAATGAACTAAATTATCATTTTATTGTTTCAAAAGCATTTGTGGAAAATATTGACCTTGAGAAGTGGCAAACGGAAAGTTTAGGTATAATTGAATTGAAAGGTAAAGAAAGCGGATTAGAACTTTTCACCCTTAAAATTTGATTCGTGATAATTAAAAGATAAAAAATCCTTTTATGGAATATGAAAATCATATAAATCCTGCTATTCACAGTTAAATTTATTCTTGGTTTAGATTTTGCTAGACACAAATAAATATTACTGCTTTAGCATTTATGGAATCAACAAAAGGGAACAAGCCCCGCAAAAAAAGGTCGTTATTAGCAAAAACTGGCAGGGTGTTCCTGTGGATAATAGCGTCGGTTATCTTCTTAATGATACTCATCCTGGTACTGGTACAAGTTCCCGCAGTTCAGAATTTCGCAAGGAAAAAGGTAGTTTCCTATCTTGAACACAAGCTTAATACAAAGGTAGCCATCGGAAAGCTCGACATTAAGTTTCCAACCGCTTTATCGTTACAGGATGTCTATATCGAAGCGCAGGATAAAGACACACTTTTATATGGCGGTGAACTCAAAGTCGACATCAGTATGTTTAAACTTTTGAAAAATGATTTGGAAATCCAGGAAATTGCATTAAATAATATCACGGCAAAAATAAAAAGATTACCCCCGGATTCAACTTTCAATTTTCAGTTTATCATGGACGCCTTCATGAGCGGTCAAAAAAAGCCGGAATCGGCAGAAAAGGATACAACTGCAATAAAAATAAATATTGAAAGGATACTGGTAAATAATACCCGTATTGTTTATAAAGATGCGTTTACCGGGAATGATATGGATTTTACTATCGGGAACCTCGATACAAAGATCACAACATTTGACCCCACCCACTTATTATTTAATATGCCTTCCATTTCATTAAAGGGATTGAAAGGACATTTTTACCAGGCCGGGCCTTTACAGGAATCTGTTGAAAAAACTGTGGCAGAAGCATCTGCTGAGCCGGAAAGCATATTACAATTTATTAATAAAGAAATTGCTTTAAGCGATATAAATGTTCAGTACAAGAGTGACCCCTCCAACATAAATTCTTCCTTTGTTATCGGCAACGCGGGAATTCATCCAAAAACCTTTGACCTTAAAAATAGCATCATAACACTCAATGATCTTACACTCGGCAATGCTGACATAAATATAGAAATGGCTTCGCTGGCCCAGGCGAAAAAAACGCCGGATACTTTACTTAATGTTCCACCGACCCCTTCTTTTAAAATTATAGCAGGCAATATAACCATTGACAAAAGCAACCTTACCTATGATGACCGGTCCTTACCGCATGTGCCTAAAGGAATGGATTTCGCGCATTTGCATTTGAAAGAATTGTCATTAAATGCCGACAACCTTCAATACAGCCCTGATACAATTATTGTTTCCGTGAAATCGGCCGGGTTTAAAGATCAAAGTGGTTTTGTTTTGAATAACCTCACGGCAGATTTTACAATGAATCCTACAAGTGTTTCCCTGCAAAACCTGTTGGTCAAAACACCAGGATCTGAAATAAAAAAATCGGCCGTTATTACCTATCCGTCTCTTCCTGCACTTCAAAAGGATCCGGGGGTCCTGGGTCTGGATATTGATCTGCAGAACAGCAAAATAAGCATGAAAGACCTCGAGGCTTTCTTACCTGCTTTAAGCGCACAGGCATTGCCTCTTTCTCCCAATTCAACCTTGTATGTTGATGCAAAAATTACGGGCAGGGTCAGTGACCTTAATTTTCAGAAATTAATTTTAAAAGGATTAACAGCTACCGATATAAATGCCAGGGGAATTATAAAAGGATTGCCTGATCCGAAAAAACTTTATGCTGATCTAACTATTACAAAGTTCAGTACTTCAAAAAACGATATTTTATCCCTGTTACCTAAAAATTCCCTTCCGCCAAACATATCACTACCCGGAAGTATTTCTGCAACAGGACGTGTGAAAGGCAATATGAGCAACCTCTATACTGATGTCGCCGTAAATACAAGCCTTGGGGGTGCTAAAATCACAGGAACGCTGGTAAATATTACCGACCCCAATAAAGCGAAATATGACCTTGTTGTAATTGCAAGAAGTTTACAATTGGGAACAATGATGCAAAATCCAAAACTCGGTTCTCTCACAGCCGATATGAAAGTAAAAGGGAGCGGATTTAAACCCGAAACTGCCAACGCTGTATTCAGCGGTAATATCTCAAGCGTGACACTCAATGATTATACGTATAAAAATATCAAGGCAGACGGCAGCATCGCCAATAAAATTTATAAAGTGAACGCAACGGTACGCGATCCAAATATAGATGCTGCAATTGCAGCCAATGGAGAGTTTGCAGGAAAATACCCTACTATTCATGTAAATGCAACAATTGACAGTATTAAAACATTTCCCTTACACCTTACCCCAAAACCCGTGGTGTATCATGGCCAGGTTGACGGCGATTTCACCGATATCAATCCTGATAGCTTAGCTGGTAATTTAACAGTGACACACTCGGTACTCGTAAACGACGGACAAAGAATAACGCTTGACTCCCTCCAGGTAATTGCAGACAATGATAATGGAAATCATAGCCTTATTGTAAAAAGCGATTTTCTCAGCGCTACAATAAAAGGCAGGTACACCCTTACACAACTGGCAGATGTATTTCAACAATCGATTGATCCTTACTTTGCGTTAACAGAAACAAAAAATGTCGCGAAGGTAAATCCTTATAATTTTTACATCACCGCCGGGGTACTTGATAACCCTACTTTAAAGGCACTGGTGCCGGGCATCCTTAAATTCAAGCCAATAAACCTGTCGGCACATTTCAGCAATGACAGTGGTTGGAATGCGTCACTCACTGCACCTTCTGTAGTTGATAGTTCTTTCATAATTGACGGGCTTGCTTTACATGTTTCAACGAAAGACAGCGCCCTGGTTTATAATGCCTCATTCAACAAATTAAAAAGCGGGAACAGCATCGCCGTCTATGCGACAACGTTAGACGGTTCTTTGAAAAATAATAATCTTGACTTTACGCTCAATATAAAAGATGCAAAATCTGTTGATAAATATACTGTAAGCGGTTTGCTAAAACAGCCGTCAGCCAATAATTACAGCTTTAGCCTCAAACCTGGTAACTTGCTTCTGAAATACCAAAAATGGGCTATAAATAACGACAACAGTATTAGTTATTTTAATAAAGACCTGTCGGCCAATAATTTTATACTTAGCCAGGGTAGCCAGGAGCTTTCTGTCAACAGTACCGGTACCGGTATAAATAAGCCATTAAGTATTGATTTCAAAAATTTCAGCATTGCAACCCTCACTGGTTTTGTTCAAGCCGACTCTCTCCTGGTGAACGGCCTGCTCAATGGGAATGCTATTGTAAAGGATATTCAGACAAAGCCGACATTTACGACCGATTTAACTGTTACCGACCTGAGTGTTTACAGGGATACACTGGGTAATCTAACCGCAAAAGTAAATAACAATGTGGCCAACCAGTTTAATGC
>JBDTLZ010000156.1:0-18389 GCA_039934515.1 Ginsengibacter sp. | reverse complement strand
GGGAGTTGATTTTGGGTTTAGGGACGCAATAGAAATTACAGGTGATTTAAGTTTCACCTCCATCTTAAAATACCGGGCGGCAAATGAACTGGCAGAATTGTTTCAACAATTGGGAAATAAGGAAAAGGTAAATAAGTACCACCAAACAGCGCTGAGAATTAAGCAGGCTTTACCCTTACTCTTTTTGAATAAAGACGGTATGTTACTCGCATCAACCGGAATAAGTGCTCAACGGGATGTGTGGGCGACTGCTTTCGCGATAAACTTACAGTTACTGGAAGGTGAGCATCTTTTAAAAGCGTGCCGGCATCTTGCCAGTGCGTATAAGAACGGTACTTTATCGTTTAAAGGAAGCATCAGGCATATATTAACGAGTGACGATTACAATGACAAGACAGCCTGGCAAAACGCAATAGCAGGAAAGAATCAATATCAGAACGGCGCTTATTGGGGTACCCCTGTAGGCTGGGTAGCTCTTGCGATTGCCAGAGTAGACTCCACATCTGCCCGGCAATTGGTAAAGGAATATATTAATGATTTAAGGGAAAATGATTTTCGGAAGGGAAGCATGTTTGGTGCTCCGTTTGAATGTTTTTACCCGCCAGCTTATACAAGAGGGCCGGTATATTTAGCCACCGTATCGTGCCCTTACATCGTTTTTAAATCTTTGCAAACAGTACAAAAATGGAAATAGTTTTGAATATTTAAAAATCCGATGAATGGAATTATTGAAAAAAAAGATACCCGTTTCCTTTTTAATGGCCTTGTTCCTCAACCTTGGCTTTGCTGCCTTATCACAGGTTGTATTAAAGCCGGGAAAACTTACCTGTGAATATCGCGTAAACCCACTGGGTATTGATATGGCCAAACCGGAATTAAGTTGGACACTTGTTTCCGGTAAACGTAACCAGCAGCAATCGGCTTACGAACTGTTGGTAAGTGATAATAGGAATGACATCCTTCATCTACAGGGTAATGTATGGCAAACAGGAAAGATAGAATCAGATCAAAGCCTCCATATTAAATACGAAGGGAAGCCCCTTACATCATTCACGCGATATTTCTGGAGTGTTCGGACCTATGACCAAAATGGCAACGTGTCACCCTGGAGTGAATCCCAATGGTTTGAAACCGCTATGCTGCATCCATCGGATTGGCAGGCTACATGGATTGGTGATGGCAGCAAACAGGTTACAAAAGAGGAAGACTTCTACAAAGATGATCCTATGCCGCTATTTCGTAAGCGCTTCGATACGAGAGAGAAAGTAGCGTCTGCAAGATTATACATCTGCGGGTTAGGTTATTATGAAGCATATATTAACGGAGAAAAAATAGGTGATCACATGCTGGATCCTGGCTGGACAGATTATCATAAACAAGACTTATATGCGGTATATGATATAACGAAATACCTCCGCCAGGGAACGAATGTGGCTGGTGTAATGTTAGGTAATGGATGGTATAATGTGTTGCCACTAAGAATGTGGGGATCACATGACCTCAGGAAAGCATTGGCAACGGGCCGCCCTTGCCTGAAAGCGCAACTTCGCATCACCTATGCCGATGGTACTGTAACAACAGCAGGCACTGATGAAACATGGCAAACAATGCCAGGCCCGGTACTACGCAACAGTGTATATCTAGGTGAGCATTATGATGCAAGGCTCGAGCATCAAGGGTGGTCTGCGCCTTCTGAAACACCTGGAAAGTTCAATAATTTAAAAAATGCTGTAGCTGTAGAAGGGCCATCAGGCAGGTTGACTGCACAAATACAGCCACCGATAAAAGTTACGATGGTAGTTCATCCGATAAGGGTTACTGAGCCGGCACCGGGAGTATATGTATTTGATATGGGACAAAACTTTGCAGGTGTGGCCCGCATTCATGTGCATGGGCCTGCAGGTAACGCTGTTACGCTTCGTTATGCGGAAGATAAATATGCCGATGGTAATATAAACGTAATGACTTCAGTGGCAGGACAAATAAAAAGTGGCAACGGTGGGCCAGGTGCTCCAAAGATTGCCTGGCAGGAAGACAACTATACACTTAAAGGAAAAGGTGTGGAATCATGGTCTCCCAGGTTTACTTTTCATGGGTTTAGATATGTGGAAGTAACAGGGTGGCCCGGCAAACCTTCTTTGATGGATATTGAGGGATTGCGAATGAATGCCGATGTGGATGAGACAGGTGCTTTTACTTCTTCCAACACCATGTTCAATAAGGTATTCGAAAACATCCAATGGACTTTTAAAAGTAATATTTTCAGTGTACAATCTGATTGCCCTGCGCGTGAAAAGTTTGGCTATGGTGGAGATATGTTTTGTACAGCCGAATCTTTTATCTATAATTTTAATATGGCTGATTTTTACCGGAAGGTTTTGCAGGATTATGCAGATGATCAGCGCCCATTGGGAGGTTTCACGGAAACGACGCCTTATGTCGGTATCGGGGATAGCGGCCCTGGCGACAGTTCGGGCCCGTTGGGTTTTCAGATTGGCTTCTCGTATGTGATCAAACAATTGTATGATTTTTATGGCGACAAACAGGTTATCGCGAAATACTATGATGCCTTTAATCGCCAGGTGAAATTTCTTCAGGACAGTGCAAATAATTATTTATATAATGCCGATCTGGGAGATCATGAAACGCTCGATGCAAAGTCTGTAGGATTAACTGCGTCGGTTTTTTATTATCATCATGTAAAATTGATTGCAGCTTTTGCCGCTATATTGCAAAAAAAATCGGATGCTGAAATGTATTCCGCCCTTGCTGAAGAAATTAAAAAGGCGATCCTCCATAAATATTTTTCAGCAGGGACAGGCCAATTTGACAATGGAACTCAATCAGCTCAGGCATTTGGATTGTGGTACGGAATGGTTGAAGGGAATGAAAAAGAAAAAGCTTTTAATTTATTAATGGATAACATACAAAAGCACAACGGGCATTTATCCACCGGTATCTTCGGCACTAAAATGTTGTTGGATGTATTGAGTAGTAATAACCGGAATGATATAGCTTACGGTATTGCCAACCAGCGCGATTTTCCGGGATGGGGATATATGATTGTACATGGCGCTACTACCCTCTGGGAAACCTGGGCTTACTCAGATAATATGTACTCGCAAAATCATCCCATGTTTGGTTCACTGTGCGAATGGTTTTATCGTTCGTTGCTTGGTATTAATGCAGGCGCTCCAGGATTTAAAAAAATTATTATTAAGCCACAACCGGCTGGCAACTTAACTTCTGCCAAGGGAAGCTATAATTCAATTCACGGGCGGATTGCAAGTAGCTGGCAAATAGGTGGCAACCAGTTTCAATTGGATGTGGAAATTCCTGCTAATACAACGGCTGTAATATGGGTGCCAATCGGGAACAATGAGAAGATTACTGAAAGTGGTAAGCCTATGCAAGAATCCAGTGGTTTAAAACTATTGCGGGTAGAAGATAAGTATGCTGTCATTGAGACTGGTTCTGGAAATTATCATTTTAAAACAAGTTATCATTATTAAAAGAAGGTCATGGAAGCTGGTGTTACATTTTGTAAAAGTTAAGGGAATTGATAAATTCAGAATGTGGTAGCATGTTGTTTGTAACGAATAATTTTTTACTAAAAAGAATACTGATGATTAATAAGTTTTTTTTATGGCTCATTTTTTTGTTTTTGGCTATTGCTTGTAATGCCCAACGGAGTATTCCTCTATATAACGGAAAGATACCTGGTTCAAAACAAGTGCCGGACATGGAAGAATGGATAGCCAATAAGGACGTAGATACGATCGTTAACAATGTATCTGCTCCTACACTTACCGTCTTTCTTCCTCCTGATTCGTTGGCACGTGGTACCGCAGTAATTATTTGTCCCGGCGGGGGTTACCATGTATTGTTGATCAATAGGGAAGGAAGTAAAGTTGCCAAAGCATTTAATGAAGTTGGTGTTGCTGCATTTGTATTAAAATACCGGTTGCCCAGTGATAGAACAATGATTGATAAGTCTATAGGACCTATCCAGGATGCCCAGGAAGCAATTAAGATAGTCAGGTTGCATGCGGCAGAATGGCATATTGATCCAAACCGCATTGGAATCATGGGCTTCTCTGCGGGCGGCCACCTGGCAGCAATGGCTGGAACCCATTTTGAACAAAACTTTATTGAAAACAAAAAATCTATTAATCTTCGACCTGATTTTATGTTATTGATTTATCCCGTAATTAGTCTCGCAGACAATATAGGACATATTGGGTCCAGGAATTACCTGCTGGGTACTTCGCCATCCAAAGAAAAGATTAGATTCTTTTCCAATGAGCTTCAGGTAACCAGGCGCACACCTCCCACTTTTCTTGCCCAGGCCACTGGTGATAGTGTGGTGTCTTCAAAAAATAGCCTTTATTTCTATGAAGCATTGCATAGGAATGGTGTGCCCGTTGAATTACATCTTTATGAAAGGGGAGAACATGGATTCCTGACTGCTCCACCATTTGAGGAATGGTTTGAGCGTTGTATATATTGGATGCGTGCCAACGGCTGGATATTCTAGAAACTGTATTCTATTTGGTTTACGGGTAAGCTTCTATTTGCCTTACCGGATAAGCGTAACTTTGAAATCTTCATTCTAATCTTCATAAGTTTTTGACACTTATTGTTTAAATTTCTACGGGTGAAAATTTACCGGTGGACAGTATAACACTTACTGCCAGATTTTTGAGATTACAGACAAAGCAGGAATGTATTATCAACAAATTAAAGACCGCATTTGCCGGGCCACATTTTTAGGAACAGATGAAACAGGTGTAAAGGTAAATGGGCGCAAACACTGGATGTGGACGTGGAAAATGATGCTCTTACTTTTCTTGTGCATTCCAACAATCGCGGTTTTAAACCATTGAGGATAATTTTAGTAATGGATTGCCCAATGTAAGTTTGCTCCATGACAGGTTTGCCTGCCATTTTAATTGCAAGGCTAAACACCATCAAATTTGTATGTCTCATTTAAGTCGTGATATACAGCATATAAATGAGCTTTATCCAAAATGTGATTGGCCTATAGAAATGTAACAGTTGATTGGTAATGCTCTTAAGCTAAAAAAAGAATTAAATATTTCTCAGTGTTACGGGGAAAGTAAAAAGCGAAATAGACTGATGATAAAATTAGAAGCACTGCTACAATTAACTATTAACAAAAAACATCATAAAGCAAAATCACTCCAAAAAAAGCTACGTAAACATCAGCAATACATCTTGTATTTTTTATTTCATCCCGAAGTTCCACCAGATAATAATGGTTCTGAAAGAGCTATAAGAAATGTCAAAGTAAAACAAAAAATATCCGGTCAGTTTAAATCCCAAAAGGGAGCAGATTCATTTGCCACACTGAGGTCAATTATCGATACTACCATTAAATCCGGTCAGAATGTTTTATATGCTTTATCGCTTTTAGCTAAATTTGGTACTGAATAGTTACAATTTATAAGATTTTGAATTTCAATAACATTTATTAATTTTCCCATTTTCTAATTGTTGCGTCTTGTTGTGATACTATTATACTTGAGGAAATATTCAAAAAATAAATAAGCTTCCTCATTTGATTCGGGGGTGGGTATGTGGTATAAGCGATTTGTCATTGCCACTCTATTCTCATAGCCCAATAAATGATTCACGGCGATAGTATGATTCAATGGTATCCAGCGCCTTTGAGTATCTTCAGAACCACCCGAAACAAGAAATGGCCGTGGTGCCATCAATGCATGTAACTCCTGCAGATCATATCCCTGAGCCACAAGTCTTGTATATAATCCCTTCGCTGGATTCTCATTTGTAATCATACCTCTTGTGCGCCATGGTTTGGGATAATAACCCAAATACCAGGGTTCCCAATAATTAATATCTTCACGTGATTCATCAAATACAATTCCTGGATCAGACCATACTGCACAAGCAAATTTATCGAAGAGGCACGATGCAAACATAGCCCATTTTCCTCCGAATGAAAGTCCGATTATGCCAATACGGGTAGAATCAACCTGTGGGATTTTGGAAAGAACATACCAGGCATTTGCCGCTGCACAAGCCAGCATAGACAATGGTTCTATCTGAGCATTTGCTATGTTGGGGTAGTATATTGTATAAGTATTTTCTTTAGTTGCCTCTGTGGTTCCAATTGATAAAGTGACAAATCCTCGTTTTGTTAACTGGTAAGCAAAATCGCAGGTAGTTTTAGTACGATCAGATTTACCCCATCCGATAGCCGTTTCTGGCTCGTAAAAAACAGTGATTACTGCAGGTTTCAAACCTGTTCCATCTGGAATTAATAAATAACCTTTTGTTTGTTCGTTTGGTGTCCAATAAAATTGAACGGTATATTGCATGAATCCATCCCTCCGCACGGAATCTAAAATCGTCATCTCCTGACTTTTCAATAGTGGAGGCCATTCACCCATCATTTTATTCCAGCAGTTTAATATCTCTGTTCGTCTTTTTATCCAGTCTTTTTTGGTTTTTACCGGAAGCCCATCATAGAATTTTAAAGATGATCTGTAAGTTCCGTATTGGTGTTTATATTCAGCCGGTGGGGAAAAGAAGGGAGATATTTTTTCCCAGATTTGGTGGGAAGTGGCCCCATCGTCTGATGCTGGTTTTTGGGCCATCGAATTTGATCCGAAGGTAAAAAAGAAGAATGTTGCCATAACAATTTTAGACCTCAATGTTAAGGTTTGCCTTGATCTTAAAATATAATACATTTTCATCTCAGTTTTAAATTAACGATTAATCCCAAAGATTTGAATTAGTTGTTCCTTTCCATTATAGAATTTTTAGTAACCTATTAAGAGATTTTTTTATTAATTCAAAATTTATAGTTGATATTATTTGTTCGCGTTTATCGATGCTTATCCTTCTAGATAAATTTAGAAGGGAAGAAAGGAAATATTAATAACTATAAGGTATTCGATGCTTTTGTATTATTCAGCCCAAGTGAATGCCCACAAGCTATCAAAGCGAATGTCAGCAATTAAGGAGTAATAATTCTTAATTATCATATACTTTTTTTTCAATTAAACAATGTTTTCTGAATTCCTTTAAAATCACTGCCAACATGATTTATCTAAGGTATTTATCGAACCAATCCACCATTTCATTCTTCATATCATCTGTATATACATGCCCGGTATTTGGGTATATAATGCTTTTGAAATTTTCATTTTTTGTATAAAGAGAATATACTGCATTCAACTTTCTCTCGAGGGTTTTCATTCCGCTGATTGGTGATCCGGGATCGCTATCACCTGTCAAAACAAGAAATGGCCTTGGTGCAATCAGCCCCATCACCGCCTCCGTATCGAAGTGTTCCAACATGCCGGGAACAAAGTAGTAAATACCATGAGCCTCAAGTTCTCTCTGAGAAATAAGTTCTTGGTAGCGAGTAAAACATGCTATCCCCGCCACAACCTTTATACGACTATCTATGGCAGCAAGCCACCACGCACGCGTACTTCCCATACTCATTCCCTCCACTCCAATTTTACTGGAATCTATTTCGGGGCGACGCATAAGATAATCGAGAGCAATTTGTTCATCCCGCAATTGCATCCCCCACAATGAGCGCCCAAACCATAAATTGATCTTAAATAGCGAAGTTTCCTGATCTGACCCTTTTTCCTGCATTTCACTGCTGCCAGCAGGGCCTTGCCCGCGCCGCTCTCCATTGAAATAACTGTCAATGGCCATAACTGCATACCCCTTAGCGATAAGAAGTGCTAATACGTCCTGAGCGGTATTGGAATTGATTCCAAATACATTATCCTTGCTGCTCCCATGTCCATGTAATCCAACTATAACAGGAACCTTTCCCTGTACATTTAAGGGAATTGCCAGGTATCCCGGTATCCAGGAGTCAATTCCATTGTCTATAATAAACTTTTCCAGCATATACCCGTTCATCTTCTTTTTATAGACAGTTTTTACATTCAATTGTTGTGGTCTACCAGGAATATTGCCCAGGAGTTGTAGTAAAGTATCTCTAACTTTTACTCTTTCGTTCTGCCATGCAGATAATGAGTGTGGAAATTGAAAGTTCGGATAATTCCATTTCTGATAATACTCAGGCACTCCTTCCCAGGGATCCTGTTCAGACCATAAAGTTTCTTTTGCAGGTTTCTGAGCATGTAGAGACTTTAAAGTCAATATTAAAAGCGCTAACAACAGGTAAGAATATTTTATCATTGAATGATTGTTTTAATTATAATTAATAAAGCAATATTTTATAGAAAAAGTAGGCTACCCGTATCTACATGATACACTTCCTAGATTTTTTATCTATATATATTATTCAACCGTCGATCAAAAAGAGCCTACTCTAATAAATCTTTAACTGAATCTTTATTTACAAAGAAATGAAATACAGTGATAGCAAAAAATAAAAAAATCAATTACAGCATAATGTAAATTTTTTAATATGCCTATCCACAATTTGATAATATCGGAATTTGAATTTAAGAAATAATATTGGGGGGTTTAGTCAAAATGCTGGAAAAAATAAGAATCACAGTTATTTGCTTACTGAATAAAATTTCGAACTACCAACGGCAATTGGCAGCTTTGACCGAAAAACTAAGTGGGGAATTAGGAATTGAATAAAAGACTCAAAATTTCTGATAGTCATTCTTTTTAGTACTCAAGTTGATTTAACGAACTTCGAGTAAACGAGCGAAAGGCTATTTATACTCATGCGAAAACTCTCAACTCTTTCCTTATCAAATCGAATTCTTAGACAAATTAATTGGTAAAATTATACGTTCGGATTCCTTATTTTACCCTTAATCCTTTCTCAATAATATTGTCTTTCACAATACTTTCTTTTGCGCCGCCGAGGTCTATGGCCGTTCTGGCATCTGTCGCTCGTCGGTGATCGAGATCAGTCATCATGTTCCCTGTAACTATAATTCGATGGCAGGGGCCACTAGCCCTGACAGCTTCACCAGACAAACCCGCAAACCCATTCCCTGAGATGGCGATATCAGAAGTATTTTGTAATATGATGCCAGTACCTTCGTCAAATTCCAACACGGGTTTCATGATATTAGGTTGCCTGGGACGCTTGTTTTTGCCGCTACCAATGTAGGAGTTACAAAAATTATTACCGGTGATTATATCCCTGCCACTATTCGGACCTACTAAAACAGAAGCATGGAAATCCAAAACAAAGGTGTTCGCCGAAACTGTGCAACCCCAAGCATCCCGTAGGTCTATACCGCCACCAACATTGTCAGCGATGACATTTGCACCGATAGTAATACCGTAACAGTCGCGGTCAAGGACCATAGCGAAACCATTGCACTCCTCAATCATGTTACCAGAGATCACACTGCCATATGTATTCTCAATAACGATTCCATTTCGCAGGTGATCATCAATATTGTTACCGGTCATTGTAAGGTTAAAGCCATCTATGAAATTTAATGCGTCCTGGTTTTCCTCAAACTGATTCGCACTTACGATAACATCATGACAACCTGTTAAGTACATGCCTGCTTTGCCATTGTAGGTTATATTACAATGGATGATGCGCGGATTCTCGTAACCACTGATGAAATTGATCCCATTACCTCCGTTATGGTCAATTTGCAGACCGGTAATTAACAGCTCGTTTAGATTTTCTAGAAGTAGGCCGTCTCCGCTCTTGGCGTTACCACTGATACTCAAGTCACTGATCTGGTTACGCCAAAGGAATGAGTCTTTGCCCGAGATATTCTTTGGCCTGATTATGAGCGCAGGTTCCCCGTTTTGGTTAAGGTTAATCAGGTGCGTAGAAGAACCTGCGCCTTTGATGTGAGTTTTTGCCTTTGTTAGCACCAGCGACTGGGTTATCTCATATTCACCTGGTGGAATAATCACTTCTCCACCATTCTCAGGCACCGCATCAAATGCAGCTTGCAAAGTCGGGAATTTTGATGCATCAATGGTCGATTGGGCGACGACGGCGGAAGACGCGATAATGGCTGAACATACCATAAGCCAAAAAGGATAATTTGGCAAAAAAGAGAAGGACTTTTTTTCCATCTGAAAATTTGATTTTATAAATTATTTTTGATTTAAAATATGAGGATGGACTTTCAGCCAATTATTCTAAATCTCTTTTAGCATTAGAAGTCCTTACATAAGGAAAATAAGGCATTTTGTTTTTACAAAACGCGGCATGTAGCCGGATTCAAGTTCAATTTTTTTTTATAAAATTTTATTGCCACTTTTTTATACTTTCTTTTTCCCAATCTTTGTTTAGCCAAGATTAGTAATTTGGATTTTGATGTAGAATAGGCGCACCATCAACCACACTTAAATCAATTTGAGTCAGAGGGATGGCATATATTTCATTTTTCCCTTTTACAAAAGTTGCGCCATTCATATATAACCAATTGTAGCTGGGTACTGAGGTTTCATGTTGGATATATGCATTTATAGCATCAGCCATGTAACCTGTACCATTATCCCATCGTTGAAGATCAAAGAAACGATGACCTTCCATCCCAAATTCAAGTTTTCTTTCAAACCGGACCGCTTCGCGGGCAAACTCCTGTCCCTTAGATTCGAATTCATTTGTGTACAATCCGATTTTATAATTTGCAGCAGGAATATTTGTAAAACCTTTTAAGGGATCGCTATTATCCACATAGGTTTTTACCCAATCATTTTCATTAGCGGCACGAGCTCTTATCAGGTTAACATACTCCTGTGCATTAGACAGACTACCTATTTCCACTTCTACTTCTGCAGCCCATAAAATAACATCATCGAAGCGAATCAAAACCAGGTTATTCGAAGTCTGCGCCTTGTTTGAACCGTCGCTAGTTGTGGCTTCGTCAGCCTGGTTATACGCATTTTTTATCTGACTATAAGGACCGCCACAAGCCTGTTGCCTGATCCATGAATACCCAGGATGAATTCCCCAGTCACGATAAGGAATTCCTCTTCTTCCAACAGTATGATCCAAGCGGGGATCCAGGGGACCTTCGTATGCCGTAAATGGTTCTGTACTTTTGATGTTCATATCATTTTTTACATCAAAGTCATTAAAGGTGCTAATTAAGGGTAATCCTGTAACTGCATCTGTTTTAAATGAATTTACCAGGCTAAAAGATGGTTGATAATAGCCACAGCACGTCGATGGCCCAGCGTACATACCAATTAACCAATCGGCTGCATTACCATTTTCTCCACCAGTACCATCCTGAACAGACATTTGAGTTGCGAACACCGTTTCTGCATTATTTTTCCCTTTTATGGCATCAAAATTATCAGAATAATTATTAACCAGAGCGTATTTTCGCCCTAACGACGTCACTCCATTTAAAATAATATCGTTTAATAGAGGTTGTGCCTCGCTAAATTTATGGTCAAACATATATATTTTTGCTAAAAAACTCTTGGCAGCCCAGCTATTTGCTCTCCCTGCCTCACCCTTTGTATCCGTCAAATTGGCGGCGGCATACTTAAAATCTTCTTCAATTTTATCCCAGATCGGGCCAGAATTAGGGACATTGTAATTCCCCGAGGCAAAGTCAATAGATTCATCTACATAAGGTACATTTTTCCACATTTTTGCGGCTTCGGTGAGATAAACACCCCGTAAAAATACTGCTTCTGCCTTTATCTGCTGAGCATCATCTTTACTGATCGAATTCTCGGGAATATTGGCTAACAATCGTATTACGTCATTAGCACGTTGAGCTCCTTCGTATACTGCCTCCCACTTAGCTAATAAATCGCGGTTCGAAGCATCAGCTCTAAAGCTTTCGATTTGTTCTATGCCCGGACCATTGCCATATTCAGTCCCCTTGTGCGCATCATCTGATGCAACTCCACCATATATCCAATTGTTCATGGAAGACCAGGCATTCTGAGTGTTATTTGGAGATCCATCCAACAGGGAATAAGCAGCAATCAATAATGCATCGGCCCCCTCTTTATTATAGAGAACCGTTTGGGTTACATATCCTAAAGGTTTTTTTTCTAAATAAGACTTTTTACACCCTTCAGAAAATAAGACCAAAAAAAGAACCGTTGAAATATTTAATTTGTGAATAAAATTTTTCATCGTAAAATAATTAAATAAATATGATTAAAAAGAAACATTTAACCCAATAATAGCACTTGCCTGATTGTTAGGATAATTCCCTTGATCCACACCAAATTGGGCACTACTTCCTCCCAATTCCGGATCCAATCCGGAATACTTAGTAATTGTAAATAAATTAGCACCTTGCAGGTAAATTCTAATTTTACCTATCCCAATGTGTTGAAGAGCAGACGGATTGAGTGTGTAGCCAAGTATTAATGATCTCAATCTCAGGTAAGAACCGTTTTCAACATAATATGAATTAGGAACACTAGAGGTGCTAAACGTACTAGTGCCCTCTATTTTCGGAATGTTGGTATCTGTATTTTGGGGTGTCCAGGCATTTAATAATACTGTACTTTTACCTCCCACGTATGTGCCAAAAAAGTCGGTAAGGTTTCGAGGTGCATTAAATAAACTATTACCTTGCGAACCGTAGAACATAGAAGAAAAATCGAAATTTTTAAAACGCAATCCTATATTTAAACTATAGGTAAAATCCGGATTTGGACTTCCGAGAAAAGTGCGGTCGGCGGGTGTTATTAAATTATCTCCATTCACATCTCTATATTTAAATCTTCCAGGAGCTGCTTCATCTTGCGTGGGAGATTTTGAAACTTCAGCGTCATCTTTAAAAATGCCTATAATATCATACCCGAAAAACGAGCTAACAGGATGACCGATTTGGTTGCGAACTACGTTGCCGAAACTTAGGTTAGAAGGTGGATCAAAGTATCCTGGATCGGGTACCTTAACAACTTCATTATGGTAAGTAGTAATATTACTTCTGACGGAAAGATGCAAATCTGATGTAATATTTCCATTATATGATATAGAAGCGTCAACTCCTGTATTTTTTATATTACCAATGTTCACGATAGGGGAAGATGCGCCACCGGCAGTATATGGCAACGGCAACGGAAATAATAGGCCATCGATCGATTTTTGATAATATTCAATGGAAACAGTAAATTTATTAAACATAGTAGCATCAAATCCAAAGTTTGCAACAATATCCTGCTCCCAACTAGCCTGCGGATTCCCAATATTAATTCGATATATACCTTGCATAATACTATTACCAGTGCCTGCAAGGTCATAGTAGGCATTTCCAAAATTTCCACCGTACAAAGAAAACGCGTTTTGCGGACTAACATTGAGATCAGATCCCAATATACCGTAACTGCCCCTGATCTTTAAATCATTCAACCAATTGACGTTTTTCATGAAATTTTCATTAGAAATCCGCCATCCAAGGGAAAAGGACGGAAAGGTCCCATATCTCTTTTCAGAACCAAATTTAGAAGAGCCATCACGACGTATAGTGGCACCAACTAAATATTTATCGTTATAAGAATCGAATATTATGATGTCACTGTCGGAGAAGAATATATTGATGCATTCCTTTGCAACAATTTTAGTGAGAAGCGGTGCGCCCCTGGCCCTGGCGAGTCAAACCCCTGGCCATTCAAACATTGTCACTACTCAAAAATATTTTGCGGGCCTCGATTTAACAACACAGGCAGAGTATAATAAGGCATTGACAGCTTTTTAAAGTACCTGATGATAGCAGACTATCATTTAACAATGGAAGAAGCAACACAGGTGATGGGATCATCCGTAGAATATAAAATAACAGAAGTGGTGCATTCCAAAATGGAGATAGCGGCGATGATAAAAAAAGAAACACTTAGGTGCATTACAAAATGATGCCGGTTTCTTTAGTGTTGCTAAAGGGCAAATGGCTGTTTTGAGTGGCTCGAAACCAAGAGAAACTTACAGTGTCAAATACGGAAGAATGCCATTCATATAATTTAACCGGCCGGCATTTTTTGCAGTAATTATCTTTAACCCATGTTAACATTTATTGCCTGGATCATCCTTTGTATACTTTGTTGGCCGCTGGCTATTTTGGCTTTGGTGCTGTATCCTGTTTTTTGGCTGCTTACGCTGCCATTCAGATTACTTGGTATAGCGGTGGACGGAGTTTTTGGTTTACTAAAAAGCATCATCACGCTGCCCGGCAGATTACTACAGCGGTAATGCCTTTTATTGGCGTAAGCGTCCGTTCACCAACAGCGGGAAGAATGGGAATAGCTACGCTGGCTTAAACGTCCCTTTAAAGGAGACGTTGCCAAAAAGAAGGAGTTTCTATGAATCTAGGGTTTATTCAATTCTTCGCAGAGCTCTAAAGTGGGTCATTATCTGGTTCTACAACTAAGTCAATAAAGAAAGCTTCAGTTTGATATCGGTGACGAAAACAATTCCTACGAGCTGGCACGAAAAAAATACAGCAATTCACTAAGGTTACCAATAGTCGGGCGAAGCGAATGAGTAAGGAATTGGGATTTGAAATAAGCCTTACAACTTATGTTGCCCGGCATTCCTTTCAACCATTCTGGTTAGAAGTGGTGCATCTTTAGCATTTGCAAGTCAAAGCCTGGGACACACAGGTATTTTAACCAGGCACAAATATTTTGGAGGATTTGAATTGGCTGCGCAAATTGAGTATACTAAGGCGCTGCCGGAATGAAGGGGTAACTGTGTAGTGAAGCGAAACACTTTTTGCATTGAGGTTCTACCAAAATCATAAAAGTTTATTTAGAGATTTATTGGCACTGCTAAAATGGGCTGGCGCATTTACTTGTTGAACCTTACCACAGAGAAACAATATTCCTTTGCAGCCCGGAGTCTGAGATCGGGGATTATTCAAATAGGCTGATGTAAGGCTCAAATATAAATGAGCGGTATCTCTCTGAAGAACCAATTTTTTTCAGCCATTTGTTTTCTTCAAAGGCACTTACCATGTCATTAGCTGCCTTAGTGCTTAACTGGCACGCTTCTTCTACATTTTTGACTGTGACTACCGGATTTTTGAATAGGTGGGTCAATAATTTTAATCCGCTATGACCTCTACGTCCTAACCTTTGATGAATGTCTCGTTCCAGTTCTGCTTTTAGCTGAAGTATAGCGGAAAGTGTTTCCACTGCCTTTTTAGAAGTCTCCTCAACACCGGTTAAAAAATATTTAAGCCATTGCAGGAGATCGCTTTTTTCTCTTACCCGGGTAAGATTATCGTAATACAACACCTTGTTTTTATCAAAAAAGGCACTTAAGTAAAGCAAAGGCTTTTCCAAAATACCTTCTGAAACAAGGTAAAGCGTTATTAGCAATCTTCCTATACGTCCGTTACCATCAAGAAAAGGGTGAATCGTTTCAAATTGATAATGTGCCAATCCTATTCTTATTAATGCCGGAACCTTCACATCTGGATTGTGAAGAAATTTCTCCAGGTCACTCATTAATGGGCTTACGTAATGATGAGCCGGTGGAATAAAAACTGCGTCGGCTAATGAAGCACCACCTATCCAGTGTTGACTGGAGCGAAATTCACCCGGCAATTTGTTTTCACCCCTAACGCCATCTAAAAGTGTTTTATGTGCTTTGCGCAATAACCTTGATGATAAAGGGAATTTTTTTAGCTGCTCAATTGCATTATTTAAGGCTTCCGTATAGTTTCGTACTTCCTGCCAGTCGCTCCTTCTTTCGGGCTTTATTTCTTCAACAGGTAATAATGCTTCGTCAATATTGGTTTGCGTGCCTTCAATTCTGCTTGATATTACTGCTTCCTTGGTTACATGAAGCTGGATAAAAAGATCTATATCAGGCACCAGTTTAGCAAATGAATTAAGCTCACCCAATTTAATAGAAGCCTTTTCCAATAATGTATTGAGGCCTGCATCTGACCATGACCATTGCAGATTAATTTCAGCAGGCACAAAATATTTAAACCCAATGCCTTTTTCATAATGGCCTGAATTGTATTTTTCAATTGAATGTGATTCTCTGCTCATGCTCATAAAACAAAAGTATACTTAAACTTGCTTAAGTTTACTTTGGCTTACCAAAGTAAACTTGTTTATTTCTAAGTTTACTTTGATCTTAAAGTGCAATATCTTAACCCTCGAAGTTGAAGTAACATTATTTTCATGGCCTTATTTGTCGATTCCTCAGACCTACCGTTGGCAGTGATTTTACACTTCTCATTTTCAACCTATCAAACCTGGGAAGTGGCAATATATACCACCATTATGAACGCATTCAATTGCCTTAATGAAATCCTCCATATCACACGTATAGTTTACCAAGCCATCAGTATTTACAGATATGATGCCTAAACTTGCAGAAATGGAGAAACGCCGGAAACATAATAAAGAAGTTTTTGGTAGAAAAGTAACTCAATACAATCTGAAAAGGGAATGTATTGCAATTTTCCCAACCATTAATGGTGCAGGAAAAGCCACGGATATAAAGAATAGTGAAATATCTGCGATAATGTTTAAAATATTTTTTTCCATAAATCGCTATTATGAAATGATTAAAATGTTTTTTTTGGGTTTAAAACAAAGGAAGGAAAATTATTTATTAATTTAATTTTTCGGTTTAAACACATGTGAATTGCTTTGAACGAACTCAGTCCCGGAATGTATTTAATGCAAGGACGATGTGGGAATATTGATAGAAAATCTGAGGCAATATTATTTGAAAAAGGTTAGAAAAATCCTGATTCAGATAACGATGTTTTGATGATGATATAAACTTGGCTGTGTCGGAATTGTGTCGGAATGCCTGATATTAAAAAAGGTTTCAATCTCTTGAAACCCTTATTTCGTTTGCGTGGGAGCACACGGGTTCGAACCGCGGACCCTCTGCTTGTAAGACGGTTTTAATATTTAATTTATTTTAACTTGTCTTATCTTATTTTAACTTAACAAATTGATTTACAGATTATTATAAAAAGTTTACTAACTTTATTAAATATCTTTATTGCTTGTTTAACTGTCGTTTGTTTGCAAATTGTTTGCAAATTTTCGAGGCGAAGATTAAAGTGAAAATGAAAATTATCAGTTATGTCTGTAACAATAAAAACCATCCTTGATACCCGCAGGATAAAAAAGAAAACAAATGAATACCCCATAAAGTTGCGGGTTACATTTGAACGGGTTACCGAATATTATCAAACCATTTACGACCTGTCACAGGTTGAGTTTAAGAAACTATCTGCTTCAAGGGTCAGTGAAGTTTTACAAACTCTACGTGAAAAGCTAAAGGAACTTGAAAGAACGGCCAAAAACGTTATTGAAAAATTAGACCCTTTTACTTTCTTAGATTTTGAGAAGGATTATATTAAAGACAATCCTTTATTTAGGCGCAGGAAAATGAACGAAATTACTGTGCGCCCGGGAAAAGATGATTTTGATTATTCTCCATTTGAGAAAAGGTTTACCATTTTTAAAGACGATCATTCGAAATCAGATTGCATATCATATTCTTTTTTCTCCTACATCAAAAGCAAATTAAAAGAGGGTAGGATTGGTGCCGCGGTATGTATGCATTGCGCTTATAAGTCGCTAATAAAATTTAGAGGTAATGTGTGTTTCCGTGAAATAACGGTTAGTTATCTTAACCAATATGAACTATGGTTACGAAGCAAGGAAGTATCAAAAACAACGATAAGTATCTATGTACGTGGATTAAGAACCATATTCAATGAAGCCATTGATGCGAGCCTGATAAAGCGTGAAAAATGTTATCCATTCGGACGACGTAAATATCGGATTCCAAATTCCAAAAACATTAAAAAGGCTTTGGAGCTAACCGATATCTCAAAGATATATTATTATCAATGTGAGAGTGGCTTTGAGGGCGAACAGAAGGGAAAAGACTTTTGGCTTTTCTCTTATTTTGGCAATGGGATGAACATTAAAGACATTGCTTTTTTAAAGTGGAAAAATATTCAGGATGGTTATTTAATATTCGAAAGAGCAAAAACAGAACGAAGCATGCGTTCTGATCCGAAACTAATTACGGCATTTATTAATGAAGAAATGCGGTGTATT
Source organism: Ginsengibacter sp. (assembly GCA_039934515.1). Taxonomy (GTDB): domain Bacteria; phylum Bacteroidota; class Bacteroidia; order Chitinophagales; family Chitinophagaceae; genus Ginsengibacter. The sequence continues at coordinate 383 of JBDTLZ010000156.1, read as the reverse complement.
ATAGATCGATGGGGAAATAAAGACAGGTCGCCAAATAACTACGTCTTCCCAATTCTTGAACATGGTATGACACCTCTAAAGCAGTATGATGTTGTTCAGTTATTTCTTGGACTTGTGAACGAATGGATGGAAAAAATTCGAAAGCATTTGGGTATTGATAAAAAAATTACCACATACGTTGCCCGTCACACTTTCTCAACTGTCTTGAAAAGATCGGGAGCCAGCACTGAATATATCCAGGAAGCTTTAGGACACGCGGATATTAAAACTACCGAAAATTATCTTGATAGCTTTGGCAAGGAAATTAAAAAAGAATTTTCTGACAAGCTTACTTCATTCAAAGATAAGGAAATGATAAAAGAAGGCTTTATTGATTACGTGTA
>JBDTLZ010000155.1:0-3395 GCA_039934515.1 Ginsengibacter sp. | reverse complement strand
GATATACAGCTGGCGTTTGACACACATGTAAAAGAATACAAGGGCCGCATTACCAATATGAAAGCAACTTTAGGGCACTCATTGCTGGCTTTCGAGGTATATATGCAATGGTACCCTCTTTACACGCAGGTTGAAAGGATCCTCGGAAAGCGCCTGGCTTACCTGTATGCGTATTCCATTTCCAAAGCATCAGATTGCCCACTTTGCTCAACTTTTTTTAGAAAGATAATGATCGACGCCGGTGAAAAGCCAGAACACCTTGAGCTTACCCCCCCGCAAAAAAATATAGTAGATTTTGGAAGCAGTATTGCAAAATACCAGGGAAATATCAGGGACCATGTATATAATTCAATTGCCGAACAATATACCGAAACAGACATGGTCATTCTTATAGCTTTTGCAGGGCAAATGATCGCTACCAATGTTTTTAATAATGTTACAGAAACTGATATTGATGAGTACCTTTTAGAATATTTACCCTCATTTAAATCATGTAAGAATGGCCAATGACCTTGCAGGTAAATGCGCATTTATTACCGGTGCCGCCCGTGGCCAGGGAAGGGCTACCGCCATCGCTTTTGCAAAAGAAGGTGCGCACATTGCAGCATTTGATATTGCCCAAACACTCAGCTACCCCGGGTATGAACTTGGTTCACAGGATGAACTCGGCTCGCTGAAAAAAGAATGTGAGTCGTACGGTGTGAAGTGCCTTGTTTTTACAGGAGATGTACGAATAGACAATGATATTGTCCATGCTGTTTCAGCAACACTTCAAGACCTTAAACGAATTGATATATTATTTAACAATGCCGGCATTTGTGCCTATGGTTCGGCGCAAGAACTCACAGAAACTGAATGGGATACCATGCTGGATATTAATTTGAAAGGTGCATGGCTCGTTGCGAGACGCATTATACCCATCATGATGCAACAACGATCGGGAGTCATTATAAATAATTCTTCGGTAGCAGGCCTTCGTGGAATGAACCGCCTGAGTCATTATGCAGCTTCTAAATGGGGACTGACAGGACTCACAAAATCCTGGGCCATTGAATTGGCGCCGCACAATATACGGGTGGTATCGATTCACCCGACAGGTGTCAACACGCCTATGAATGATGGTTTAGCTTCGCTCGAAGGCTTAACGCCCAAAGAAGTAGCGGAGCGCAGTGCAGGTAACCTTCTTGATGTACCCTGGGTAGAACCTGAAGATGTCGCCAATGCAGTTGTGTTTCTCTCTTCCGATAAATCCCGTTTTGTTACAGGCTCGCAATTTGTTCTTGATGCCGGACTTTTAAGCCGGTAGTTGTTTAATTAAAAAAATCTCTTTATTAATGTCAGCGCCGGAAGCAGGGCCGGATTAAGTTTTTATAACCAACTTTACTTTTTCTTTCGCTGTGCCAATTGTAGCAATAGCGCCTGAGTTAAAATTAAGAAAGTCTGTTTCAATTCCATCTGAAAATATGACACCATTGGTTGGCATGTAGGATTCCAACACCAGTTGTACAGTTGAAGTCAATATACCGGCAGTAAGACTTGTTTGTGTTTTTTTGCTCTGAAAAGGCTCTCTCACCGCAAACATCAATTGCGTGTCCTCTAACTTTGCAATTTTTTTTTTGCTGTAATCATTTTCGATGAATTTGTGCATTCGAAAAGTCATGTTGAATACAGAACTTAACCAACCGGTTGAACCTGCCTGGGTAGATACAATGATCCCCGAAGATGAGTGTTCTTCCGTTTTATTATTATAGGAAATTTTGTAGCGTGCGGAAACGTGTGAAGAAGCTCCAATAAACAGATCATTGAACGCCAGCAGCCTCTGGCCGTCATGTAAAGTGGCTTCAGCGAGGGAAGCCGTTTTTGCACTAAAATTGTTGGCTATAACATTTTCCACGGCGCTTATAAAATTTGAAGGAGTGAATGGAAGCAGGAAACCATCATAACGGTCAACATCAGGATTAACAGCAACTATAGGAATTTCATCTACATATTTTGCCGTGTTGGCAACAAGCCCGTCCTGCCCTACCACAACTACAACCTGGTTTTCACTGAATAAAAAAGAAGGCAGGAAATTGCGCTCTACGATCTTGTTTTTTATAATCTTTGAAAGATGGCTTTGCACCATAGAGAGAGAACTATGAAAATTCTGATGCTCAATTTCATAATCCTTAAAATTTCCTCCCGAAGACTCAATATAAAATTTTGCCTGGGCTTTGGTATTAAATCTTTCAATCAATGATTCAAGACGTGTTTTGTTCCTGACAATGATCGCGTAATCTACCCTCATTTTTTATCCTTCTTATCGTTGAGAATAGATTCTAAAAGTTCAGGGCTGATATTTAAATTCCCGATCTTTCCGGCGTTCTCTGCAAGTTCCCTGAAGGCAAGTGCAATATTAAATTTAGGATCACCATTATTAATGAGTGCGGTAATAATTTTCCAATCCATCTCCTTATAAGGCTTCAAAGTTGTTTCCAGCACGTATCCCCTGGTGTCTGCTTCCTTCCTTTCGTTGGCAGATTTCTGTTCTATTAATGGCGTACGCCGGTCTTCCACGGCTATATCTGCCTGTACTTTCATTTCACGCAGCTTCCGGTCATTTTCGGCTTTTTGGATTTCGGCTTCCATTTTCTTTTCATCAATTTGCTTTTTCTTTTCTTCAACTGCAATCTCGGTATTTAATTCTGTCTCTTTAATTTTACGCTCCTGTTCAACGGCGAAATTCCTCCGTGCATAAACTGCCTGGTCTGCCTCTTGTGATAATTTTTCCCTTGTTTCGGTTTCAAGTGCCCGTGCCATTTCAGGAGTTGCCTTAATTGCAAGAATGTTAACAGTTAATATTTCAATACCTAAAATGGAAATAGCCGGTGAAGCCTGCAGGCCTTCGGTTATATTGGTTTTAATTGTTTTAGCTGAACGTATCGATTCTTTTAAACCAAGGCCATGAATAAAAGCAGATGTAGCCGTCTGGGCTTCATTGATAATACGTTGATTTAATTTTTCGGAATCGTTCTTCTTATACGTGCCATTGCTGCTAATTGTAAAATCGAGTAATTCTGCCAATTGTTTTGGATTGCCTATTTTATAAGTAACCTGTCCCTGGATTGAAATATTTTGATAATCGCTGGTAGTTTCATTAAATATAAACGGCAGGTCATTACTACCAATGGGTATTGCGGCAATTGAACTGTTTGGAGCATAATAGAAAAAAGAAAGCCCACGCCCCTCTTTTTTTACCCGGCCGTTTTTAAAATGAATAACATAGGTCATCGAGTCAAACTTGATATAACTGAATCCAAACATAAAATTGGGTCTTAATATTGTAATTTATTGGCCGATTCATTAAACGATCCGCCCGTTCAAATATAGGAATGTTCTCAACCTTTCTTTACTCT
>JBDTLZ010000154.1:0-19618 GCA_039934515.1 Ginsengibacter sp. | reverse complement strand
TTAGCTATTGGATAAATTTAATGATTTGAGTGTTGCGACAATTATATATACACCCATCCTTACTATTAATTCATTCTCCATATTCAAAATCATTCGCCGGTCAGGCTATATAAAAATTGCCGGCAAAATGTATCCTGCATTTTTATTTTCTAACAGGTGGATTCTACTACAATTTTATGTTGAATCTTTGCCTTTTAAACACCTTACAATATTATTTAGCCAATTATCCATTTAATTGGTAGCAGGAAATCTACCAGAGAAATTTCTATCTTTCACAAGATGAATTAAATAAACTTGTTTTCTTTTCTTTCAAAAAAAACCTGATTTTTATGCCCTGCAATTTAAACAGTCATATATGCACAGAACCAAAGTTGCCATTTTAGGAGCAGGATTTATTACGGACATTCATATGGAAAGCTACCACCGTTTTGTGCCGGAAGCGGAGGTAGTGGCAGTATATGCCCGAAAGGAAGAAAGGGCAAGGGCCTTCGCCGAAAAATATACGATTGCACAATGGTACAATGACCTTGACGATGCTATTCAAAATTCCGGATGTGAAGTTGTTGACATCTGCTTGCCCAATTATCTTCATTTCGAAGCTACGATGAAGGCAGCGGCCGCGGGTAAGCACATTATTATCGAAAAGCCTTTGGCAATTACTATTAAAGAAGCCGATATGATGATTGCAGCATGTAAAAAAGCCGGCGTTAAACTGATGTATGCTGAGGAACTTTGTTTTGCACCGAAGTACGAACGGGTAAGGCATTTGGTTAACGAAGGAGCGATCGGAGATGTCTATATGCTCAAACAATCTGAGAAACATTCCGGCCCCCACACTGATTGGTTTTACGACATTAATCTTTCGGGCGGCGGTGTTTTAATGGATATGGGTTGCCATGCTTTTGGATGGTTTCGCTGGATGTTGAACAATGCCAAAGTTAAAAGCGTTTATGCTTCTATGTCTACGGTGCTGCATAAAGAGCGTACCCGGGGTGAAGACAACTCAGTTGTTATCGTGGAATTTGATAATGGTGTAACTGCGGTGGCCGAAAATAGCTGGGCCAAACATGGCGGAATGGATGATCGTAGTGAGGTATACGGCACTGGTGGCGTAGTATATGCAGATTTATTTATGGGAAATGCTGCTATATCTTACAGCAAAAGCGGTTATGGCTATGCGATGGAAAAAGCCGACACGACCGTTGGCTGGAGCTTTACGGTATTTGAGGAAGCATTCAACCAGGGATATCCGCATGAGTTAAAACACTTTATTGAATGTGTTCAGCAAGACAAGCAACCTTCCGTAACGGGTGAGGACGGGCGCGCAGTTCTTGAAATTATTTATGCTGCCTATGCATCTGCAGGTGAAGGAAAAAAAATCATGCTGCCGTTTACTCCTGATGTTGCTAAACCAATAGATCTTTGGATACACCATTCTTAAAGAATAAAAAAGATTTGAAACCATTTAAAAAAAATAAATGAAAATTTTTGTTGGCGATAGTTATGAAGCAATGTCCAGGCAAGCCATGGGCGATACTTTAGCACTAACTGAAGCTCTTAAAAATCCGGTACTTTGTACTGCATCGGGCGATACACCGGCAGGTTTGTATAAAGAACTGGCTTCAGAAGTGCATCAAAAAAAGATTGACATTTCCGGGTGGTATTTTGTAGGACTTGATGAATGGCTTGGGATGAATGGAGATGATGAAGGAAGTTGCCGTTTTCATTTGAATAATCAATTATTTAATCCATTGGGAGTTGCAAGTGACCGAATCAGTTTTTTTGACGGTAGGGCAAGGGAACCGGGTGAGGAGTGCGAAAATGTTGAAGCTTTTATAAGAGAGCATGGCGGAATTACTGTTGCTGTACTTGGACTTGGAATGAATGGCCATGTGGGCATGAATGAGCCGGGAAGTTCCCTGGCTTTGCGTTCACATGTAACAGATCTCGCGAGCGAGACAAAAATAACAGGACAGAAATATTTTAAAAAAGAGCAGGAACTATCAAAAGGCATTACGTTAGGATTGACTACAATTATGGAATGCGACAATATATTTTTATTGGTAAGTGGACAACATAAGGCAGCAATAGTGAAGAGGGTTCTTGAGGGAGAAATCTCTGAAGATGTACCGGCTAGTTTGCTAAGGCGCCATACGGGGTTAAGGATGTTTCTGGATAAAGAAGCTGCGGCTCTTTTATAAAGCACCTGTTCAATACACAGTTCAACATAAGATTATGGCCAGTACTTTTAATATAGGAATTGATCTCGGTGGCACTAATATCCGTGCAGGAATTGTGCATGAAGATTCACTTCAGGGCATTATTTCAAAGCGTATTAATGCCAGGGGATCGGCCCGGGAAGTCCTCGGGGAATTATTTTCCCTGACAGACCAACTAATTAATTCAACAATTACATCAATAGGAATTGGAGTTCCGGGATTGGTAAATGTCGAAGAAAAAATTGTTTATGATGTTGTGTATATTCCTTCGTGGAAGGAAGTACCCTTACAAAAGTGGATGGAAGACCGATATAAAATTCCTGTGTTCATAGACAATGATGCGAATTGTTTTGTGGTAGGCGAATATTATTTTGGAAAAGGTAAAGGGTACGACTCTATAATCGGTTTAACAATAGGTACCGGGCTTGGATCCGGTTTAATTATAAATAAAAAACTATTCCAGGGAAAAAATGGAGGTGCCGGAGAATTTGGGATGATAGAATACCTGGATAAGACTTTAGAATACTACGCGAGTGGACAGTTTTTTGAAAATGTTTATAAACTTAAGGGCGAGGATGTTTTTAAAAATGCGCAAGAGGGAAATAGGAAAGCCATCAAAATGTATGAAGAGATGGGCCGGCATCTCGGGAATGCTATAAAAATGATATTGTATGGGCTGGATGTGGAACTGATCATTTTAGGCGGATCGGTAAGACATGGATGGCCCTGGTTTAATAAAACAATGTGGGAACAAATAAATACATTTTATTTCCAGAAATCGCTGAACTACTTTAAAATAGAAATTTCAGAACTTGAAAACGCAGGTATACTGGGGGCCGCTGCGTTGTATTATGATTTTGAAAATAAACGGTAGAGATTGTTCATCCAGGGAGACCCTTCATTTAAAATATATAATTACACCTTTCCAAATTTCAACTTTCTCACTTCTTGCCCCTGCATGGCTAAGATCTTAATGGCGCCTTGTTTTAAAAGACCAGGGTTTCAATTGAATGAGGCAAACTTTTCACCGGTGCTGCCTTGCCTCCCACCCAAAGATTATAATCTATTTGTTGACCGGTCTGGTTCATTACGACCACAACAACTTTTCCATCCTGATTAATAAACGCAGTACTTAACAGGACGCTTCTACTTGGTGCGCTGGTAATTCTTTTGGCTCCGGGGTGAATAAACTTTGAAAAATGGCCAATATAATAATAGGCATTGGTATATATAAGGGAACCGTTTTTTGTATCGGCATGTACCGGTGAAAAACAAAAATTCCCCGCATGGTTGGGTCCGCCTGTTTCATCAAGCAAAATATTCCAGTCGGTAAAACCTGTCATACCATTATTAAAATCCTTGATCATCGAACGCGCGTATCTTTCACCCAATGACCAGTCAGTTAACCGTGATGGAGTGAATTTCTCTCCACAGCCTTCTGTAAACATAATATTTTTATCAGGATAGGCCTCATGAACGCGCCTGACATTTTCATACATAGGTTGTCCGCCACTCCAATCCTCGTACCAATGAAAACCAATGCCCCATGCATATTTTGATGCCTCCGGGTCATCAAAATAAGTTTGTGCCCGCTGGAACATGAGATCCCGGTTGTGATCCCAAACGATTATTTTTTTATCTTTCAATCCTTCTTTTTCCAATGTGGGGCCTAAGTTATTTTTAAGAAAATCCCTCTCTTCTACTGCCGTATAAATACAACTCTCCCATCTTTGTGTAGCCATGGGCTCATTCTGAACACTGATACCCCAAATGGGCATTCCTTCTTTTTCATATTCTTTAATAAACCTGGTATAATATAAGGCCCAGCTATCATAAAAATCTGGTTTCAATTTCCCACCATGAAGCATGTCATGATTATCTTTCATCCATGCCGGCGGGCTCCAGGGGCTTGCAAACAAAATAAGTTTGCCACCAGCCGCAGCTATTGCTGCCTTTATTAAGGGGATTTTAAATTTCCTGTCATGCGCAATGTCAAATGTCTTTAATGTTTTATCGCTATCGCTCACATACGTATAGCTATCACTACTGAAATCACAACTATTTATGTTGGTTCTCCCAATAGTATAACCGATTCCATCTTGTTTATCGAAATAGGCTTTTAGCAATTCGGCTTGTTTATCTTTTGGAAGCCTTGCGTAAGTTTCAGCAGCAGCATCTGTTAACGCGGCGCCTATACCAAAGAAAGGCTGGTATTGCTTACCGGGATCAACAAAAACACATATCTGTGTTTCGAGTGGTTGTCCCATTTGTTTAAACTGCAATGTATCGGAAGCCGTTAACCTTAAGCTGCTGCTGTCGGCGGTTGTGTATACTATAACTGTCTTACCTTCTGCAGAATATGGTGCGGCAACCGTCTCCTGTTTTGCAGTTGTTTCATTTGCGCCTGTATTTTGTGATGTCTGCTCACTACAGGATATAAGTATCACCAGCATTAGATAGACAAGAAATCGTTTCATGTTTGATTTTTTATTCGCGCTGTTTTATATAACCCATTGTATTACCAAATATAAGTACCTACCGCACCTCCGGGTAAAGTTGTGACAACCGATTTATTATTGAACCGGATATTAAAAGTAACGTCTCGTGATCCATCATTTTCCACTACCATTACTTTTTTATTCGCGGGAGTTTTAAAGGCAACTGTCTGCAGATCTGCTGTACCGTTACTTGTAATTCGTACAGAGCCCGGGGGAACAAATTTTGAAACATGCGCAATAATATAATAGGCCACATTTCGCGTAATTGTTGAACCAATAGTAAGGGCACCTTTACACCCGGTACAACCCCCAGGAGTATGGGGACCGTAGTTTGGATCATTGGCCAGGTTCCATTCAAGCGCGGTGACACTCCAGTTTCGCATCGAACCGATAATTACATTCTTTAAATGCCATTTCAGATCAACTTCAAAATGACCATCCGATGAAGTGAATTGTTCAGTGAAATATATAGCCTTATCAGGATAGGCATTGTGAACATGTTCCAGAGAGGTAATGTCGCCGGCATATAAATGGAACGCAGAGCCGGCAGTAAAGGCATATGCGGCGGCATCGCTGAATACCGTAATCGGATAATCAACATGGTCGCAATTATGATCATAGGTGATAATTTTTGTTATAATACCCGCCGCCTGGAAAGCAGGCCCAAGGTTACTTTTGATAAAATTGGTTTGTTCGGCTGCCGTCATCACAAGGCTCGGATTGTTATCCCCATTCAATGGTTCATTTTGCGGTGTAATTGCTGTTATAGTTATGCCTTCAGCTTTCATTTGCTGTATATATTTTACAAAATATTTCGCGTAAACATCATAATACTGGGTTAGTAAACTTCCTCCTTTCGAATTGCCATTGTCTTTCATCCATACCGGGGCGCTCCATGGAGTTGCCAGAATCTTAATATTGGGATTTATAACTAAAATCTCTTTTAGCAATGGAATCAAATCTGTTTGATCGGGGAGAAGGCTAAAATTAGTAAGAGCTATATCTGATTGACCGGCCGGCATGTCATCGTAACTAAAAACTGACGAGTTAAGATCTGATGCCCCGATGCTGATACGCAGGTAACTGATGCTGATTGAATTACTATCGTTGCCGAAAAGCTCCTTAAGCAAATTAGCCTTGTCGGCCGCACTCAACTGATTGATAAGAAAGGCGCTTCCCCCCGTTAGCGTATAGCCAAAGCCGTCAATAGTTTGAAAACTGTGTGCATCATCAACATCAATAACAGCATTTGTACCGGTAGTCGTCCCAAAAGACAGTACAACAGATTGTTTCTTTAATAAGACATATTGATCGCCCTTTGTAAGCCAAAATTCCATATCGTTTGTACCCGAACCCGGAGGTGTTACATTTGAGTTTCCACCTGATGATTTTTTTGAGCATGCAAAAAGCAACGCTGTAAAGCCGGCTATAATAATAATCCCCGTAATTATTTTTTGCTTTGACATATCAAATATTTCCTTTTAAAAGCGGGTTGGCGATTGGAAATTCTCCTACAGATCAAGTGACCCGAATTCTGTAAATTTCTATAAAATAGTATTCCAATGATCCAACTATCAAAGAGGTTCTATTTGCCTCAATAATTTTAATACCCCAATTAACCTATTTCACATTTTGTGTTCTAATCATAACAGAAGGCAAGACTGGCAAGGAAGATGCTGCTTTGTCCAGGTAGAAATAACTTACAGAAGAATAATCATCAACCCTGTAAAAATTCACCCAGCCAGTTGGGAAATTATCATCAGTAATGGAAGGTGCATGCTCAATTTCAAACAATCGTACAAAACCAGCGGGACCATCAACAGAAACCGGTTTGAGGTTGACTCCTTTCCTCGTTAATTCCCTGACTTCGTCTCTCCCCCACCCACCAATTTGCTGGAAGGTAACTTTGATATCTTTATTGAAGTACACGGGATCGGGTATATGCCACCTGTAAAAATTAAATTGCCTTGTAGAATCATTGGCAATAGTGCAACCCTGGTAAAGATTGGTAAAAGTGCCCAATCCCCATGCGCTTCCCAGGTAATCTTCGGAGCCAGTCCCAGCGATGGTGGGATATTGCGAGTCCCCATCGAGGTACATCTTTATTTCCCCTTCTCCCCACCAGCTTTTACTATAGGCGCTGTCGGTGTTTAAGCCAACCGTCATACCTAAGAAACGTCCTTTCCCCGTTATTTTTGGTAGTGGTACAAAATCATCACCGAGCTTTGCTTTCATTTGCCTGTTCCAATATGCGTGAAAATACAGCGCATCCTTTGTAAGCTTTTCCTGTAAAAAATCTACATCATAAAATAATTTTGCTGTGTCCCGTCCTTCATTGATCAATAAGATGGTAGCGGATTTTCTAAAAGGCATTGGAATATAACAGTTGAATGACCTGCCTTCGCCGCTTGAAAAAAGAGCTGATTGAAATGCTACCGGTTTGCCGAGATTGAAGCCAAAAAAATCTCCCATAGGCACATCTACAGCTGGCTTACTTTCACCATCCCAGAACATTTGTAACCGAAGGCTGCGCAGTTTTACCGGGCTTTGATCTATTGTCATCCATATCCGGCGGATCGTACCTTCTCCATTCACTTTCAGTAAGGTTTTTGTTTCACCCGGTATTATGGGTTCAAAGGCACTACCCTTTGCGGTCTTGTTGGTTTTACCTCCATTGCCTTTTAAACCATTTGGATTTTCAAAACTGCTCAAACGGCTTTCAGCACCTTCCGGCATTTGAAATAATTGCTGTGCCCTACCAGGCAAAACAAAACAAGTAAAAAGGATTACAAAGTAGGTTCGCATACTATTTAATTATTAAAGTAATTTAAATCCGGCTTGTTTTACATCACGGCTGTTGCCACCAATGAACACTTTAAAATCGCCGGGTTCAGCAACATATTTTAAATCGCCGTTATAAAACTTAAGGTCATTTACTGAAATTGCGAATGAAACAGTTTGCGATTCCCCGGCTTTTAAATCTATTTTTTGAAAACCTTTTAATTCTTTTACAGGCCTGGTGATGCTGCCGACCACATCGCGTATATACAATTGAACAACTTCTTTACCATCAACTTTACCGGAATTGGTTACCGTAACTGATGCATTTATTTTTTGACCCCGGTGTAAGGTAGTATCATCCAGCTTTATATCACCGTAAGTAAAAGTAGTATAACTCAACCCATAACCGAAGGGATATACAGGATCATTTGAAACGTCTAAATAATTGGAACGGAATTTTTGAAACCACTTTCCATCTTCTAACGGTCGGCCGGTATTTTTGTGGTTATAATAAATAGGTATTTGACCAACATTTTGCGGGAAGGTTGTACTCAATTTTCCCGAGGGATTTACGGATCCAAACAATACATCTGCAATAGCCAAACCCGCTTCGGTACCGCCAAACCAAACATTCAGGACAGATGGTACGTTTTCATTTTCCCATTTCAGTGCCAGCGGCCTCCCGGTAAACAATACGAGCACTACCGGTTTACCTGTTTTAATCAAAGCTTTTAATAAATCCTTTTGCGATGCCGGTATTTCGATATTGGTGCGGCTGCTGCTTTCCCCGGTCATTTCCGCTGATTCTCCAAGGGCAGCAACAACGACATCACTTTGATTGGCGATATTGACTGCTTCATCTATAATTTGTTGGGCAGGACGGTTATCATGTTTAAATGACTTGCCAAACATGCCTGCTCGTTGTTCAAACAAAGTGTCTGCATCCAGGTTTGATCCCTTTGCATACAATATTTTAACATCCGGGCCGGCAACATTTCTCAACCCTTCAAAAACCGATACAGCTTCAGAAAAATCAGCAGCTACGCTCCAGGTACCCGGCATATTTTCCTTATTGTCACCTAATGGTCCAATCAAAGCAATTGTTCCTGATTTTTTTAATGGTAACAGGTTGTTATTGTTTTTCAACAAAACAAAAGTCTGCGCCGCAATTTCCCTGGCGACTTTACGATTTGCATCGGTAAAAATTTCAGTTTCGGAGCGGTTAATATCACAATAGCGATACGGGTCATCAAACAAGCCAAGCTTGTATTTTGCTTCTAATATGCTTCTGCAGGCTATATCAATTTGTTGCCTGGTCACCTTCTTCTCCTGCAAGGACTTTTTTAATGTAGTTAAAAATCCCTCTCCCACCATATCCATATCTATGCCTGCCATTAACGCCCTCGCAGAAACTGTTTGCAAATCCCCAATGCCATGCTCAACCATTTCATTGATACCTGTATAATCTGTAACTACAAATCCCTTAAAACCCCATTGGTTGCGCAGCACATCAGTTTGCAAAAACTTATTCGCCGTTGCAGGAACACCATCCACTTCATTAAAAGATGCCATAACACTTCCGACCCCGGCATCTACAGCAGCTTTGAAAGGAGGTAAGTACTCATTCATCATGCGCAAATGACTCATATCAGTAGTATTGTAATCGCGGCCGGCTTCTGCCGCACCATACAATGCATAATGCTTTACACAAGACATGACGGTATTATTTTTTGTAAGGTCATCACCCTGGTATCCATTGACCATTGCTTTTGCTATTTGGGAGCCGAGGTAAGCATCTTCTCCTGATCCTTCCGCGATACGTCCCCAGCGGGGATCCCGGGCAATATCAACCATTGGTGAAAATGTCCAGCATATTCCATCCGCACTGGCCTCCTGCGCGGCTATGCGCGCAGATTTTTCAATAATGCCCATATCCCAGCTACAGGATAGTCCAAGAGGGATAGGGAAAACTGTCTGGTAACCATGGATAACGTCCATGCCAAAAATCATCGGGATCTTCAGCCGGGAATCTTCAACAGCAATTTTTTGCACCGCACGAATTTTTTCAACCCCCTTAATATTAAATAAGCCCCCGACTTTTCCTTCCTTTATTTTTTTCCCGATATCAGAATTACCTGCCTGGCCGGTAACAATATCTCCCGAGCCAGGCAAATTCAATTGCCCGATTTCTTCGTCAACCGTCATCTTTTGCATGAGTGCATCAATGAATGCCTTCATCTGGATGCCAGCTGATTTTATAGTTGGTTTTTGAGAGTATCCATTTACAGATAAGAAAATAAACAATACGATCGCCACTCTTATTTTCATGGTTATAATAATTTATATCGTGAAAGAAGTTATCCCCAATAATTATTATTTGGTTGGTTTACAGAAAAGTCTCAAAAACCAGGAAGATTTTTACAAATTTGCTGCTATATTATGTCCTGAATACCTTCCCGGTTTGCCAGCCTTTTTCATTATAACATCCTCTATCTATCCAATTCTTATTCCACTTTAATAACCCTGGTTCTTGCTGACACTCCGTTTTCATTTATCGCTTCGATGGCAAAATAATAGGCCTTTTGATTGTCCATTGCCTTATCATAATACTCATTAGCATCGTGTACCATGATACAATTATAGAGTTTACCAGGGGACGTCCCTGTATAAATATTATAAGCAAATGCATTATCGACAGGACTCCATTTTATCCATGCGCTGCGTTTATCCTTACCCGTACGAAGTACAATAAACTCCTTTACTGAGTCGGGCTTATTGCCGTTACCATTTCCAAAAACCCGCAAGCCACTTATAGCAAATTTTCCAGTGGGCATGTGGACATTTTCCAGCCTAATAAATTTTGCCTGCACTGGTATTTGCAATTCAACATATTCATGAGGCACATCCGTTTTATTGGCACTCTTGTCTAAAAGCACATTCCATTTTTTTCCATCAACAGAACAGGATAATTTATACTGGTGACAGATATTAACCTGCTTGCCCAAAAATTCGGCATCCTGGTCTGCATAGTTCACCTGGATTGCATTTACGGTACTTACATTTCCCAAATCAGTTTGTATCCATTCTCCTTTATCTCCTGAAGTTGCGCTCCAGTATGTTTTAATGCTTTCATCAACTGCATTATTGGCATGATAACCCCCAAGGGTAGACGAAACCTGTACCGGCTTTTTATAATTCAACAACATCCATCCTGTAAAAGCGCCAGCACCCGAAGAATTTTGTACACCCGGTAAATAATGCGGGTAATCGCCAAAGGATGCATCCATGAACATCAAGTCATCTTTATCAAATCCCGCAGGCCAGATCCCAATTCTTCTTTCAAAGCTATTTTTTACAGTTACGGTCATTGTTGAAACATGCCACCAGTTTTCCTGGTTGTCCTGGAAAGTTGCCCCATGACCGGCTCCCCTCGCAAAGCCTCCTGGTTTGTAGGAAAGCGGGTCAGATTGTGGAATGAAATTATTACCCAGGGGTTGGTTTCCGACTATTACGCCATCAGCATAGCCACTGAATTCTGTTCCGGGGGCTCCATATTGAAAATAATATTTCCCATGGTGTTTTGTCATCCATGATCCTTCAATAAAAGGATCCAGGAAAGTATTGTCCATGTATTCTCCAAATCGTTGCCATCCATACCTGTCGGGCTCCAGCAGGTAAATTTCAGTACGGGTGCCTATGGGTTCAAATGTCTTCCGGTTGAGCTCTACACCATATACCGGGTATTTATTACTGCTACCGTTATACATGTATAACTTACCGTCATCATCGGTAAAAAATGCCGGATCCCAGCCACCAATGGCAAAAGAATCAACAAGAGGTTTCCATTCATTTCCTTTTGGATTGGTACTCATCCAAATAGTAAAATTTTTTGTGTAGGTGGAACCGAAGACAATCATGGTATCGCCGATTATACCTATCGCCGGCGCACAGAGCTCGTCATATACAGGGTTCCATGGCCGTAAAAATCTTTTGGAAATAAATTTCCAGTTAAGCATATCACTGCTCCACCAATAACCCCACTGGTTGGTAGAAAACAAATAGTAATCGCCCTTATAGTTTACGATCACAGGATCTGCTGTAGCTCTGTGTTTCCCCCACTGGCTGAAATTAGGAATAGGGGTATATCCATAATCAATGTTTATGGGATTACAATAGGTACGCTGCTGCGAATCTACTTTTATAGAAGCCCCGAAAAAGCATGCGCAGCAAACCAGGCTAATTTTGAAATTCCTCCCCCTGCATCCCGTAAGTATAGTCATTGATTTTTTACGATTTTATTTTTATCAAATAATAAATGGTCAAGGCTCCAACTTCCTGGCCCTGCAAAAAAGAATACAAATCCAAACAACGCAAAGAGGAAGGGATATTGGTCTTCATACCAGATCTTTCCGCTACCTACAAAAAATGGAATATAAATAAATGTACCTATAATAATAACAGCCGATACCCTGGTGAATAATCCCAGGGCCAGTAAAATACCGGCTACCAACTCAGCCGATTTGCCCAGGTAAGCCATTAATGCCGGTGAAGAAGACTTTTTAAAAACATCCCAGGCACTGTACTCATCCATTTTACTTTTGTGAAATACTTCCCAACCGTGATAGATTAAAAAACAACCGATGATGACGCGGATAATAGTGAATCCGCCAGTTGCCATAACAGGATTTGTTGACAATAATTTATTCATAAATTTAATTTGGGTATTTAAAATACTGGCCCCCTTTCAGGATAAAATATAGCTGGTTAATTTTTTTCGATTCATTTATAAAATCATTTACATCGGCCGTATTAAAAGTGAACATATCGTAATGACACGGGATTACATATTTTGCATTGATTGCCTTTCCCAATTCAGCCGCCTCCCTTGTATCTAAATTTCCGGCTACTTGTCGTGCAGGGTCATTACCATTGATGGGTAGTAATGCGACATCTACTTCGAATGGCTTCAGGAGGCCCACCATTTCATCAAACCATAATGTATCGCCGCTGTGATAAATTTTATATTTTCCGAACTCGATTACGTACCCCATATACCGGCAGTTGTCGTTATCATCTCTTTCAATTTCATTGTGTTTTGCAGGGATCCCATGAAAAGTAAACCCCTCAACAGTTACTGATATTCCGTCATTTGCACCAATGGGGAAATCATTATTGCATTTAACCCTTTCGGCTACAAAATTTCTGTTGGCTTCCGGAATAATAAATTTTATTCCGGGGTTATTTTCCAAAACCGGGATTAAAGTTCCGGCATCTAAGTGATCAGTATGATTATGGCTTGACGTAACTATTGAAATATTTTTCAGTAGTTCAGGCCTTACGGCCAATTCACTCATTCTCGTGTGCGGCTTACCTGTTGTTTCATATTTTTTGGTGAGAGAATCTGAAAGGTAGGGGTCCAGTAAAACATTCTTACCATTCCATTGTAATAAAAAGCCACTTTGGCCCAGCCACCACAAATAAAAACTTCCATGCTCCTGTAGTGACGTTTCTATTTCAGCTATTAATGCCTCATCTTTTTTTATAGCAGGAATTAATTTCATTTCGTTCTATTCATTTATTAAGGTACTACTTGTTGAATAGCTGACAAGGAATTCGTAACAATTGCATTACCATTAACCGGGTAACTTTTCCATTTAAGCTACAAACCCTCCCTAACTTTTTTGGCGCCCTTTACCATGTTAGCCAATTTTTGCCTGGCCGCCCATCTTGCTGTTTGGCTCAGGCCGCAATCTGGCGCCACAGATAGTTTTTCCGGGGGGATATATTGTAAACAACGCTTTATGCGTTCTACCACATCCTCTTCAGTTTCGATATAATAATTTTTTACATCGATGATGCCAACGGCCACATTCATTTTTTCGGCGAAAGGTTTTAATAATTCTATTTCAGAAAATTCCCTGTTCGCCATTTCAATATGAATTTCATTTATGTTTAAATCTAAAAAATCGGGCAGCATTGGCTTTATGCTGCGATAGCCAACCGGGCGGCCTTTAAAATTTCCAAAACACAGGTGCGTGCTTAAGTTACATTTACCTGCAATTTTGTCTACTGTCCTGTTGAAAATATCCACAAAACGTTTGGTATCTTCTTTATAAGCATAACAACTCATCGAAGGCTCGTCAACAGTTATCTCAGTGCAACCAGCTCCCACTAATGCTTCAAGTTCGTTGCTTATTATAGGGAGTAACCCTTCTGTAATAGCATAGCGGTCTTTATATTTAGCATTGGGCAGCAGCCTGCCACTCAATGTATATGGGCCGGGAATACTTGCTTTTAATGCAGGTCCTGCCGGAGCCAGTTTTTTCAGACGAAGAAATTCTTTGACGACCCCTAAACCGTTTGGAGCAGCCAGCTCACCGGTAATATTATTTTTACCCCGTTGGTCATGGGCGGCGGGCCCAAACTTTCTTGTTTCAGTATCATTTTGTTCTATGCCATTGATATAACCATAAAATGACAAATTAAAATCGAGGCGTGTTTGTTCGCCATCGGTAATTACGTCAAGCCCCGCTGTAACCTGGTCATGTACTGCAGCAATAACCGCATCTTCGATCATCTCTTCTATATCGGCTTTTCCAAATTTGTCTAAATTTTGCGAGGCAAATTCCAGCCAGCCGGGGAATGGGTAGCTTCCAACAACCGTTGTACGAATGGGAATCATTTTTTTTATTTTTGTATTGTTATCGTTTACCACAGCATTGAAACTACAGGTCTGAAAAATATTCAAATATTGACTACCGGCTTTTTTCCGGTGCACTCATGTGGCTAATCGAGACATCCTCTGCGAGTGTTCATCATAAGCTGCTTCAAATAAGGTTTTTGCTTTCTCATCACCTACAACAGATGAGGCTGTCAAAACTTTCGGAGGCTGCCCTGCTTCCGTTAGTAGTTTTGCAACCTCTGCTTTAATACAGTTAACAATCATAATACCGCCAATTGTTGAGCCCGGTGACACCGGTGTTTCCAGCCCGTCAATATAGATCATGGAATCTCCCACCGGCGCACCGCTGTCTAAAACAATATCTGCAAAGTCACTTAATTTTTTTCCATCGTTTCTTTTGCTTTTACTTATTGCCGAATGATCTTTTGTAAGCAGGGCAACTGTTTTGATTTTTTTTTGTTGAAACAATTCAGCCATTTCGACAGGCACAATATTGCAACCTCCAGAGGAAACGATTAATGCACAATCTTTTTCACTCAAACTAAAATTTCGTAAAATCCTTTCAGCGAGGCCGCTCACATTTTCCAGGAACATAGCTTGTCGTTGCCCATTAGCACCCGTTACATTATTATGATAAGTGAGCGATAGCTCAACGATCGGGTTGAAGCCCGGAAATGAACCATAACGGGGCCACATTTCCTCAACCATGATCCTGCTATGGCCCGTACCAAATAAATGAACAACCCGTCCTGCTAAAATACTTTCTGCAAACCATTCAGCAACCTTCCGGATCTGTTGTTGCTGGTCTTTTATTTTTTCAAGAATTTCCGAACACCTGGATAAATATATTTCTGTTAAGCTCATATCTTCATGATTAAAAGTTCAGTAATGAATTTGATTGCTGGATTAATGATTGGTACACCTAACTCTCTCAACTGTTAAAATATTCAATTTTAGTAAATTATCTTCCAGGAGAATTCATCGCAAACCAGGCAACGCCAATTGCACCGGCCATATCACCGTACGAAGCCTTCACAATTTCTACTTTATTTCCACCAGCGCGCCATTCATATTCATTCATATATTCATCAAGGGGTTCAAATAAATCACTGCCTGCGTCTGTTATGCCCCCTCCCAATACAATAATTTCCGGTGAAAGTATATTTGTTACTGAAGCGAGGCCTATTGCAAGGTGCCTTACCGATCGCAACCAAATCTCTTTCGAAAAAGGATCCCCGCTTCTATAAGCACTCAGCAATTCTTGTGTCGATGTGAATTTGCCGCCACTTCTTTTTTCGATCGTGCAATTCCCAATGCAGTCTTCCAGGCTTCCGGGCATTCCTGTTATATCTGCATCACCCGCATCGTTAATTACCATGTGACCAATGTGGCCGGCTTTTTTGAAAGCCCCCTGGTAAGGTTTTCCATCAATTAATATTGCACCGCCAACCCCCGTTCCCAGAGTTAACATTACCACGTTCTTCCTGTTTTTTGCTGCTCCGAACCTGGCCTCCCCAATCATAGAGGCCACTGCATCATTTAAAACATAAGTCTCCTGGTGTAAAAAATCTTTCCAACATAAATTTTCAAGGCCTTGCATACGGCCAGGCATAAACGCAATTGCTGTATTATCATCATTGGGCAATCCCGGGGCCGACAGGCCGATAACAATTTTCGCGGTTTTTAAAATACCCTGCAGTTCATCAACTGCCCCCGCTACTGCATTTTTCCAAATTGTATCGTCCCCGTCATTTGTAGGGAGATATAACTGGTGCAATACATTTCCCTCAGCATCTAATGCCACTGCCTTTATCCTTGTGCCTCCCAAATCGATTCCAATTGCAGTTTTCATTCTATTGTTTGACGTCTGTTGAATCTCTTGCTTTTATCTTCGCAGGATTTGTAACCCAGCGCCTGCTAAAAATTTGAATTTGAAATAATCCTACATACGATTTATTTTTTTTGCTCACATGCAAATCAACATTCTAGTGAAATTGTCCGTCACTTACACTCCATCCGCCATCAACAGCTATAACCTGGCCCGTTGTAAATTTTGACTGTTCACTCATAAAATAGGTTGCCAATCCATCCAGGTCTTCCGGCGTGCCGATCCTTCCGCCATCGAGTGGCTGTTTTGTTTTAGTAAACGCCATAATTGCTTCATCATGTGTTGCTCTTTGTGCCATGGGTGTTTCTACTAATGCCGGCGCGATGACGTTTACCCGGATATTATATTTTGCATAATATGCGGCAATGGATTTTGCGAACCCAATTACAGCAGCTTTCGCAGCAGCATATGCATGAGTAGAAAAATATTGCGGCGATGGAGAAAATCCCAAAACCGAACTCATGTTTAAAATTGTTCCCGGCTTCTTTAACTCAAGGAATTTTTTTACAGCTGCCTGGTTTGATAACATCAACGAAGTCAAATTCAACTCAAGGGTCTTGTTCCATCCATCCAAAGTTAATTCATGAAGCGGCCCATCTCCCATTTTTCTTCCACTGCCACCGGCAACATGATACAAACCATCAAAATTGCCAAATTTTTTTATGCAACTGCCAATGGCATTTATTGCAGTACCAGTAGCGGTAGCATCTGCACGGATCGCTTCCGCATTAGTTCCCAATTTTTCTTTTGCTTCAGCAACACTTTCAGTATTTCTTCCCACAACAAGTACATTTGCGCCATTAGCTACAAACGCCATCGACGCAGATAGCCCAATCCCGGTTGTGCCGCCAATCACTACGATATTTTTATTTTCCAGCAGCCTCATTATGTTTTAAATAACCTTGTGTGTTTATCTTTATATTTATTTAAGAGTATTATCTCATTTAATAATTCTCATACCATGGGCCATGGGAATTTACTTACCAGTGGCACTTTCATACCCGTAGCCGATGATTTGCGTGCTGCCTCAATTATTTCCAAAACATGTAACGCATGCTCCACATTAATCCTCGGCTCAGTTCCTTTTACAATACTTTCACCGGTAACCCTCGCTCCCTCCTGCCATTCATATCCCTCGCTATCTGTTGCGTATAATTTTGCGGGTTCCGTCCAGGATATATCCAGCATCACGCCGCTTGTTTCCCAATCATAACCAATCAAACGCATATTTCCATAATCTCCATAAATCTGGATAGAATGTAATGACTGGCCTTTGGCTTCATGGCCATGGGGATCAAAATAATTAAAACCGCACATAACATGGCTGATCACATTTTTATCATGTTCAAGCAATAAATGTGCATTATCCTCAGCTTCCACTTTTATTTTACCCTTGTCGTCAACGGTCCTTTCAGGGTTAACAATGCTCGTCATAGCCATCACGCTTTTTGCCGGTCCGAGTAACCCGGTGAGGGTGGCCATATTGTACACCCCAAGGTCGGGCATACTACCCCCACCTTTTTCATAAAAGAAAGCTGACCATGTAGGGCCTGTATGTCCATACTGCCCGTGGGCACTGGCTATACGCCCAAGTTTACCTTCCTGTATTACTTTGCTCATAAATGCAAATTGCGGACTGTTCACAACGGCAGGAGCTCCCCAAAACCGGATATTCTTACGCTGCGCCAGATCCAACAAAGCTTTCCCTTCTGCATAGGTATTGGCCATTGGTTTTTCACTCCATACATGTTTGCCAGCCATCAGTGCTTTTTTATTGAGTTCGCCATGCACCTGCATATTCGTCAAGGTAACCATCATATCAAAAGGCACACCTGCAAGCATTGCCTCAATGTTGGGATAGGTAGCTGCATTAACATTGTATTGCTTGTTTTGCGCGACTGCCCTATCGTATTTAATATCACAAAGGCTTACAACCTCAAGCAGGGAAGAAGATTTTAATTGAGGCAAATAACGGTTGCTAACACTCCCGCAACCTATTACTGCAACCTTTAATTTTTTTTCTTCTGTTTCCAATGCAAAGCTTTCCAAAGATGAAAGCAATACAGCGGCAGTAGCCATACTGGTTTTTTGCAAAAAATCTTTTCGTGAAATATTTATTGCCATAATATTAAGCTTTATGAGAATAAGATACTGTGAAAAATTTATTTTTATTTATTATGGGAAAACAACCGCGAAAAAAATAACTAACGGGGAGCAGTATACGATAAAGCATTGTATCTTCCCACAGTACAAATAAGTGTTCTTCATACAAAGAAGTATTTTGGGCTGCCCCACCTTTGACAGGGAAGAGAGACATTGTACCGGATTTAACAAACTCTTTCATCAATGTTTTTTTAGATAAGGGGACGCAAATCCAAGTGTTTGCAAGCCTTTTTGGATTTCAGGGACATTCATAAAGAGCTTCCATATAAGGCCACTACGATAATTTTCAATCATCACGACAATCGGCCCCTGGTCAATTGCAAGATGTGTGGTTGCGTACCAGTTTTTTGTTTCGCTGAATCCATCTGCAAAGCCAAAAGGGCCCCAGATTTTACTTCCTAAATCGTAATAAAAGTGTTTCAAAGCCTGCATACTAAAACCGGGAGTATAGGGAAAGGAAGAAAGTGCTGCAGTAGGTTGAATTACGCCCCGGTCATCCTCGGGGCAATGTGCTACATAACCTTTATAGGAATCTCCCGCAGTGAGCCCCCAGCAATTTTCACCATACCCTTTAAATTTTTTTGGATTCTCAATACAATATGCCCTGTTGATGAGCGTATGATTTTTGGTCTGCTCTGCATAGTCAATCTCATTATCGTCCATTAAGCCATTGGGATCAATTCCCATATAAGTATATTGTTCAAAAAATAAAGGGCCTCCTTTATCAAAATTTCCTAATGGAAGTTTAATCCCGTAGTAAGATTTACCGTTTTTCCAGCTTGCGCTTTTTACCCAGGAATTTTCATACAATTCTTTTGAAATGGGATGCCAGGGTGATGATGCGGCAACGATATAAGTTATCAGGGCCTCATCATACCCATATACCGGAAAGTTCATATTAAAATCGTTGGCCGGGCTCCAGTGCCAATATAAAAATTTATTATCCCCCTTGCCGTGCCAGTTCCAGTCTGCCACGTCCCACATTTGTTTTACACGGTTTCTGAAATATTTTTCCATTGGTGATTCTCCTTTAAAATATTCCCTGGCAGTTAACAGCCCCATAAACAAATAAGATGTTTCCACTATATCAGCCCCATCATCGAGTCGTCCAAATGGAATTGTCTTACCCGTTACCCCATTCATAAAATGAGGATATATGCCATGAAAGCAATCGGCCTTAATTAAAAAATCAACAATTTTTACCAGCCGCCCCAAGGCTGTGTCCGTGCCGATCCAACCGCGGTTAACGGCAACTACGGTTGACAAAATACCAAAACCGGTACCACCTATGGCGCAGGCTTCGGGGCCAAAAGTTCCTTTGCTGAAATTGGGCTCATCATTTGCTTCATTTATATAATCCCAGTAATATTCGGCCTTAACCGAATTG
>JBDTLZ010000153.1:0-37247 GCA_039934515.1 Ginsengibacter sp. | reverse complement strand
CCTAAGTTTTTTTCGTATCTATTATTTCAGGTAAAATTTTTTTAATGAAAAATGCATTTTGCTTTTCGATAATCTTTTTAGTATTAATATCGTGGATGCAAAAAAATGGAGATACCTTAATAAATAGATCGCGGGCATCCGGAACACTTCAAAAGTCTTATCTCGCCCTTGGCGATTCTTACACCATTGGAGAATCAGTTGAAGAAACAGAAAGTTTTCCCGCTCAAACAGCAAAGATTTTAAAAGAACAGGGTATGAATATAAGCAGCCCTGCTATTATTGCGGTAACCGGTTGGACAACCACCGATCTCTTAAACGCTTTACAAAATCATCCTCCACCACAAAAAAACTATTCTTTTGTAACGCTGCTTATTGGCGTAAATAATCAATACCGCGGCGAAACTTTGGAAAAGTATACAACTGAGTTTGCTGAATTACTCAACGAGTCTATATCGTATGCTGACAATAAAAAAGACCACGTGTTCGTAATTTCTATTCCCGATTATAGTGTTACGCCTTTTGCTAACGGCTCAGATACAGCCAGGATTTACAAAGAGATTGATGACTTCAATGCGGTCAATAAAAGTATTTCGCTAAATAGTGGTGTTCCCTATCTCGATATTACCCCAATTTCCCGTGAAGCAAAAAATGAAAAGTTACTGATCGGGGGTGATGGCCTCCATCCTTCAGCAATTCAATACAAAATATGGAGTGAATCCCTTGCTCCCATGATACTAAAGCAGTTATGGCAGGTCGAAAACGCTACCCGATAGCTATGGGAGTTCGTTCGCGGATTGTGCGAATCGTAAGGTGAATCTTATTGACCGATTTTATTTAAGGATGCGATTATTTCACAAATTCAATTCGTGTAATTCGTTTTAATTCGTGTAACAAAATCAATATCTCATTTATATTTGCGGCCATGATCAGCAGCACCGTTTCTCTTTATAAAAAAGCGTATGGAGGCCTTTCCCGGGGTACCTGGTGGCTGTCGCTGGTAATGCTTGTCAACAGGAGCGGAACTATGGTGATTCCTTTCATGACGATGTACCTTACTCAGCATTATGGAGTTTCTATCGGCAGGGCCGGGTTTGTTATGAGCCTGTTTGGTTTTGGTGCTGTTGTGGGTGCACTAGCAGGCGGTAAATTAGTTGACCTGGTCGGTTATTATTATGTGCAGATCGTTGCACTGGTTGGCGGTGGGGCAATGTTTATTGTGTTGGGGCAAATGCATTCTTATACTTCGATATGCATCGCAACTTTTATCCTGGCAATGATGAACGAATCATTCCGGCCGGCCAATAGCGTAGCCATAGCGCACTACAGTAAAGAAGAAAACCGCACCAGGTCATACTCCCTTAACCGCCTTGCGATTAACCTGGGCTGGGCTTTGGGTGGCGCCCTTGGGGGAGTGATCGCGAGCTTCAATTACAATCTTTTATTTTGGGTAGATGGCATTACAAATTTACTTGCTGCGGGTTTGTTATACATAACGTTGTCGCCTAAACGCAATAAAGCCACCGAGGCTAAAAGAAAAGTGAAAAGTGTAATAAAAAATTCGGTTTATAACGACCGTACCTATTTATATTTTGTTGTGTTGGTATTCCTTTTTGCACTTTGTTTTTTCCAGTTATTTACTACTATACCGGTGTTCTTTAAAGAAAAATTTCACCTGAGTGTGTTGTTTATCGGGATGATTATGGCGCTTAATGGGTTGATCATAACCTTTTTTGAAATGATAACAATTTTTAAGCTCGAAGGGAAAAGACCTTCCCTTCATTTTATCTCCGGGGGTGTACTATTGGTGTGTTTTGCTTTTTTGATACTTAATATTTTTCCGTTCAGCTATGCGGTCATTGCTGTGATTTCTATGTTGTTCTTAACTTTTGGAGAAATATTAGCGATGCCTTTTATGAATGCATACTGGATCGCCAGGACCTCGCAAAACAATCGCGGACAATATGCTGCATTATACAGTGTTGCCTGGGCAGGTGCCCAAACTGTCGGCCCATATGCCGGGGCTCTTGCTGCTGAGCACCTGGGTTACAGGATGCTCTGGTTCATTGTGAGTTCAGTTTGTTTGCTGCTTACTTTTTTTTACTTTCACCTGGAAAATACGAGGACGCTACCTGCTTAAAAAATCCTGGTAAGATAGCTGCATATATGCTTTGCCCGTGTTTATTGTAGCAGAATCAATGACGCCTGTTTGATAAATAATTTTTTTCGAAATATTATCCATCGTGAATGTACCGGAAGGAGTAACAAATCCAAATCCGTTGTTAAAACTATAAAATGCAAATTGCCTGGCTGAAGAATCGAGCAGGTCCTTCCCCCACTTATAAGCGGCTGCAGAAATATCCAGTTGATCCAGAACCGTGGTAAGAATATCAGTTTGAGACCCGATCGTTGGCACAACGCCATGTAGCTTTAATGCGCCACCGGTAAAAATTAAAGGAATGTGGAACTTAGATGGGTGGTCATTGGGATCATGCCCGGGTAATGGATGGCCATGATCGGCGACGAAAACAATCAATGTATTTTGCCACAAAGGATCTTTTTGTAATTTGGTTATAAAAACTCCAATAACGCTGTCAGTATACGCGATTGAATTTCTAAATAAGGTGGTCTCGTCATTACTTTTGAAGCGCAGGGCGCCCGGTACGTCATAAGGCTCGTGGCTGCTAAGAGTAAACAGGGTTGCGAAAAAGGGTTGTTTTTCTTTTTGCAGATATCCAAGAAACCTGTTCAGAACAATATGATCGTGTACTCCCCACGAGGTAGTCCTTTCAGAAGGGTTGAAAGAATATTTACTCACCAGGTCATCGAAACCGGCATTTAAAAGGTAAGACTTAATGTTGGCAAATTCAAGCTCTCCCCCATAGGTGAAGCTTGTATGATACCCTGCGTTTTTGAGGGTCCTGGTTATTGCCGGAAGATTTTCAGTTTTCTTCGGTGTTTTTATAATTGATGTTATCGCCTGGTTGGGATACCCGCTGAGCACAGCGATCTGCCCTTTTTCACTCCGGTCTCCGGCCGCGTAAATATTGGTGAATAACAGTCCTTCAGATGCAATTTTATCCAGGTTAGGCGTTACACCCGGTTCACCACCCACGCACCCAACGAGCTTGGCAGTGAAACTTTCCAGGATAATAAATATTATATTGGGTTTTTTTACAGCCAGGGCCGAAGGGATTTTAAGGGCACCTTTGCTATATAATTTATTTACCAGTAACCCGGCTTCCTGTTGTGAAAAATATTCAAAAGGATTTTTATCACTGTTTTTATTTAATAATGACGACATTATATTCCATGGTAAATTTAACGCAGCATGATTTGCAAATAATTTCTCAGAGAAGTAAACATTGCTTTGATTGATAGGAATTTTTTGAATGCCTCCGCGTATCGGTACAAAAAGAAATGCGATAATAAATAATGAAAACAGCAACCTGGCAATGGAGAACTTAATGCGAATTGCCGGAATATATTGTTCAATATATTTTTTGTACATCCATATAAAAAATATTGCCAATAGGATCAACATCATACACAACAACAATATCGGTGACGCATACATAGAGGTACCCATTTCTTTTGGAGACTTTAAATATTGCAATGGAGTGATATCCATGCGATAGCCCCATGCCCTGTATAATTCATAATCTGCCACTGATAAAAATGAAAGCAACACTACGAGGCAAATTGTATAAATTCGTATGGCTGTCAATATCCGTAGCGTAACAATGGTCTCTTTCAGGAAAAAAAGCAGGAATGGGAATATGCAGGTATAAGCAGTAAAAGACACGTCCATTCTGAAACCATATGCGAATACTTTAATTACTTCAGCAACACCCAGGCCCGAAGTAAGCGAATGATTATACACGAGGAAAAGGGCTTTTGTGACAATAAAAAACAATAGCCAGTAAGCGAAATAAGCGATGTATCCGGAGTACTTTTTCACCGGGTAAAAGTAATACTAACAGTAATAGGGATTTATAAATGTAAAAGTTAATTTCAGCGCCGGTTAAATCCTGCTGTAGTTCTAAATCGTAATTTAACAGCATCAATATTTTACTATGAAACATTCTATTCACATTTTGTTATTATCAGTTCCGCTTTTTGCTTTATGGTTTTGTACGGCATCTTCCGCGGGTAAAGAAAAGCAAGATCCAAATGGGTACGCGGAATCCGGTAAAGCGGGTTATAAAAAAGTCGCCGTTCTTGAGTTATTTACATCGCAGGGCTGTTCCAGTTGCCCGCCCGCCGATAGGCTGTTGGGAAGATATGCTGCAAAAGAAAATGTGATCGTACTTACTTTTCATGTTGATTACTGGGACCGCCTTGGTTGGAAAGATCCGTTTAGCGCTAAAGCCTTTACTGAAAGGCAATACCACTATGCATCGGTAATTAAAGCCGATGTATATACCCCACAACTAGTGATCAACGGACAACAGGAAATGATTGGAAGCAATCAAAGTAAAATTTCTGGAGGTGTGAAAAAAGCATTGTCAGAAGAAGCAAGTGCAGAGCTATTAATTAAAAATGTAAAAGCTGAGAACGGGCGGGTCAATATTAATTTTGCGGCATCCGGAAATACCGGCGGTTCAATCTTGAATGTTGCGCTTCTTCAGAATGTGGCTACTACAGAAATAAAAACAGGGGAGAATGGAGGCGTTACGCTTACGAATAATAATGTTGTAAGAAATCTTAAAACCGCCGGCCAGGTTATCGAAGGTAACAATGTATCATCCATAGATCTTATACAAGGCCTTGATGAGAAAAATATATCTGTAGTATTATTTCTCCAGGACAAGAATACCAATAAAATAGTAGCAGCAGACAAGGCAGCATTATAAGGGGGTACACCTTTATTATAACGTTTGCCATCAATGATGGCAGGGCATTATAAATTAGTTTCAGATACCTTTTACAGTGACAACAGAAGTGACCCTGGTACTGCTTGGAATATCCTGGCCCATCACACTTATAGTTCCCGAAGCATCCATTGTTGAATTTCTCTGTTGTATAACACCGGTTTTCATATCTACAATGTCTTCACCGGTAAATTTCCCCTTTGTTTTGGTGCTGATTTGCATTCCCTGCATTTCACTTTTTACATCAGTTGTCATGGTGCCATCCAAAACTATCGTTGCGTTGTTTCCGTTAATTTCCTTAAGGGTATAATTGGTAACTTTTGATACTCCATCATCCCTGGATGAATCGGCCCAGGTAGTACCTATTGCAGCTTTTTCAGGCAGTGGTTCAAAAGCCATATTAGCTCCATATCCGCCTTCTTCAGGATCGCCGACCATTTGCTTCATTATCATGGTTATCATATTCGCCTGCGCAGCAGAATTAGCAGAGGTATCTGGTTTTTTTGAGCTGATAACTTTGCCCGATCTGTCGATGATGATATCTTTTGGCTGATCGATATATTTTTTTAATTCACTTCCATTCTCACCATCGAGGTCTTCTTTTTTTTGAGAATCGAAACTGATATCCTGGCCCATTGCACTTGCGTTCACTTTTACCGTTTTGATGGTATTGGTAAGGTTATAATTATTATCTTTTACATCTTTCACTTCTATATGATAGCTTGATAGAAAATCTGCTTTTGATTCAATGGTCTGGCCTTGCACCTGCTGCGTATTTTGAGTGGTAATCTTATTTTCCACGAGATATTTCTGGCCCTTTACGAGGTTAAGCCCGCTGGCAACTCCTGTTTCTTTTGCAACATTTACAGTATTGGCAGTGCCCGATATCTTATGCGAACAACTTATAGTAAATATTGCCGCAATAGCGGTAAAAAGCGATATTTTTTTCATGTAAAATTTTAGAAATTTGAGTTGCAAATATATGGCCGTCAACAAATAGATAATAAGATTTTAACATATTTGGTAAGTCCTCTTATATTTTAAAAAAAAATTGATGAATTTTCATATCTTTTGGCAAAATTAAATTGGTTGTGAATCATTGGCTTCTTGGTTTGTTTTGGGTACTTTATTGTGCCAGTCATAGTATCCTTGCCAGTGGCAGGGTGAAATATTTTTTTGGAAATATACCAGGCAATTTTTTTAGATACTACCGGCTTGTATATACTGTATGGTCATCGATTTCACTCCTGCTCATTTTATATTTTCAGTATTCTTTTTCCAGCGTGGTATTGATGAATCCCACAGCACTACGATACATTTCATTGATAATTTTTGCCTGCCCGGGCTTTGTGATCATGATGATTTCTATCTTAAAATACTTTACATTATTAAGTGGCGTTCGCACTCTTTACGAGGAGAAACCGCCCGATAAATTGCAATTGGGAGGAATTCACAAGTATACCAGGCATCCTCTTTACCTGGGTACCCTGCTTTTTATCTGGGGTCTATTCTTCATATTTCCGTTACTCAATAACCTGATTGCGGTAATTAGTATCAGTGTCTATGTATTAATTGGGATACGATTGGAAGAAAAAAAACTGTTGCTTCAATATGGGAAAGCCTATGAGGATTATATTACCCATGTGCCCATGCTGGTCCCTGATTTTAGATGGCAGCGGCAAAATAAAAAAGGGCAACCTCGCGGTCGCCCTTAAACTTTGGAAATATCGATCTTAGCCGATTAATTTCACATTAACGGCATTCATGCCTTTTTGTCCATTTTGCAAGTCGAATTCTACCTTGTCATTCTCTTTAATTTCGTCAATTAAGCCGCTTGCATGTACGAATGTTTCTTTTGAAGAATCATCGTGTTTAATAAAACCGAATCCTTTTTCACTGTTGAAAAATTTTACAGTTCCTGTTGTTTTGTTGTCCATTGTATTGTTGTTTAAAAAAATTAAGTGCAAAGATAAGCATTTTAAATTTATAAGACCAATATAGAATGAATTAACATTTTCCGCAATGCAATCGCATCAAAAAAACCAGCCATATATGCATTGACCCGCTATTACTTTTTAGAGAAAAATTCCACAGCATATTTGTTGAAAAGAGCTGGTGTTTGAATATGAGAAATGTGGCCAACATCCGGGATTACAATTACAGTTGCATTTTTCATTTTTTTTGATGCCCTAGTTGCCAGCAACGGGAAATTGCCGTGAAGTTTCTGCTGTTCCTTGTTTAGGAGATTTTTACCAGGGATGGTGCGGTCCTTTTGCCCTACGATAAGTAATACAGGCATATGAAGCTTATTAAACTCATACATAACAGGTTGCTCATATATCATTTGCCATGTTAATGCATTAACCCAGGCAACACTTGCAAAGTCCTTTTGTTGCAAAGCATCTGCTTGTGCCTGTACATAAATTTCATATTGGGGTTTCCAGGACGGGTAATACGATTCCTGGTATTTTTTGTAGGATGCATAAGTTGCTTTAAGCTGGGTTTTGTAAAGTGATTCTATGGGTTGAAGCGGGATAAACTTTTTATAGTCTTCCAGGCCAAGGGGATCTTCCAGCAGTAATTTCGTAACTGTTTGCGGATACATTATTGCAAAGCGTGTTGCGAGCATACCGCCCATTGAATGGCCCGCAACATAAATGTTTTTTATACCTAGTGAATCCAGTAAAAGCCTGTTGTTGTGAGCAAGCATTTCAAAACTGTATTTGATATTGGGTTTCGTACTTTGTCCCCATCCCACCTGGTCGGGAACAATAACCCTGTAACCCTGGCTGGTGAGGGCCGGTATAACATCTTTCCAATAGAAGCCATTGAAATTTTTACCGTGAAAAAGTAGGATAGCTTCACCGTTTGGTTTTCCTGGTTTTACATCCATATAAGCCATCAGTACCTTCTGGCTATCCAGGATCAGCGAAAAATACTGAACAGGATATGGATATTCAACAGGCTGTGCATTTGCAATTAAAAAAAGCACTGAAATAATCCCGGCGAGAAAACCTTTGTAAATTATTTTCATCATTGAATATTTATGAATGGGGATCAAATAATCAAGCCGTTTTATTTCTTTAACATGCATCTGCTATGGGTATAGTTTACTGATAAAATTTAACCACGGGTAAACGCGGTGCGCTAAAACATTTGTAGTAAAGTAATAGGAGCAATTATTTGCGCCCTCCTTTTGTAATTGTTTCAAAAAGACTACTGAAAAGTGGACTTTCGGTCTTTTTTATTTTGTCCCAAAAGGTAAAATATAAGCCATAATTATATTTAAATTGTTTATGATGTAAGGAGTGGTGGGTGGCCCCAATGAGCCACCTTCCAAAAAAATTGTTGTTAAAATTTTTAGGATAGATTTCTATGTCAAGATGATTAATGACACTGCTGATCGTCATAATAGTAAGTTGAATGATAATAACATAATAATGCATGGGCAGTATCATCAGCATTACGGGTAAAAAAATTGCCTGTAATAACCCTTCAAGCGGATGAAATGAAAATGCGGTAAAGGGACTTGTGATATTACTATCGTGATGCACTTTATGGATAATTTTGAAAATTGAGGGATTGTGCATCCAGC
Source organism: Ginsengibacter sp. (assembly GCA_039934515.1). Lineage (GTDB taxonomy): Bacteria > Bacteroidota > Bacteroidia > Chitinophagales > Chitinophagaceae > Ginsengibacter. Next base: position 28,781 of record JBDTLZ010000153.1, on the reverse strand, counting down.
GGTGAAGCCAGTAATAATAGGTTTCGTGTAAGAGCATAAACACAATAAGGCTTACCGGCAAATACCACCAACCATACAAATCCGCATCGGTATAAACTTTTGTGTATCCTTTCTGCCATAATATCACGGTTGCGGTTCCGGCAACTGAAAATAATAAAGCCGTAGCCATGCTCCACATTACTTCAACTTGAAACTGGCGGGGTTTATAATTCCTGGAATTTATTTTACGCGTTTTCCATCTTGCAGGAAACCATCTATAAAATAGCAAATAGAAAATCCCGGCAAATAAAAAATACCTGCCCGTGATGATTATAAAAAAAATCAAAGTAGTGATAAAAATCCAGGATGGTGTCCCGAGATCAGGCAATATCATACACTCAAATTACGAAAAAGAAATTTTCCCTGCTGATTTTGGAAAAGGTATAGACGTGATAAAAAATGATCATTGAAGATGTAGGGCAGTAGTAAGGTATCTCTTATCCATTCTATAAAAAGACCCTCAAACTGTCGCGCCTTTTAATTTCTTTCTTTGGAATTCAACCTTGAATGCCTACCCTAAAAGTCATCTTCTGGAATATCATCATGATTATCCCCACCGAGGCTGTATTCATTATTTTCTTCATCTTCCGACCCGGCTTCTTCATCTTCATCGTCTTCTTCAGCACCTGGGACATCGAGATCGGACCCTGACAACCTGGTTTTAGAACTCCGTTCATTTAATGGGGTGCCGTCGTCATCGGTGTCATCAAGTGCTGCTTCATGCAAATTTGCATCATCTTCTGTAGCGATATCATTGGCCGCTTCTTCGAGATCGGCCCTTTCAACTGCTGATACATCCGAATTTGAATCGCCTTCGGGTTCTTCATTTTCTTCATCAGGTTCTTCGGCGAAAAGCCCATCAGCTTCCTCATCAGCGGATGCGATGGTATCATCGGCTAATTCACCCAGGGGTAGGGGTACAATATTTTCCTGCCCGGGAATATCTTTCACCTCGGGGAGGTCGATTGTAGTATATTCCGGTTGCATTTTGGCCCGGTCTTTAGCAGAATCTCTTAGATCCGTTGATTTATCGCCTGTATTGATGGGATTATTTGCCATATTTTCATTTTAATTTGACAGAGAAAATTCTGTGCCGGAAAATTAGCAAAATATTTTTGGGGTATAGATAATTAATTCTTTGTTGTTTAAACCATTACCCCTACCTTTGCACTCCCAAAATAAATTGGTCTGATAAAAGTTCTTTAAATATGTCTCAACGAATCAGGATAAAACTTCAGTCTTACGATCACAATCTTGTTGATAAATCAGCAGAAAAAATTGTAAAGACGGTACGCAGTACCGGGGCGGTTGTTACCGGTCCGATTCCTTTACCTACACACAAAAAGATTTTCACCGTTTTACGTTCACCTCATGTGAACAAAAAAGCACGTGAACAATTCCAATTGTGTACCCATAAGCGCCTGTTGGATATTTATACCAGCAGTTCAAGAACTGTGGATGCGTTATCCAAGCTTGATTTGCCATCGGGTGTTGATGTTGAGATAAAAGCATAATTCCTTTTCCTCACCTTCTCTTTTTTAGAAGGACGGGAACTGGTCTTAAAAAAGTTCTTATATAAAATTGTAACACCTATCTCCACTACTGAGCTTGTCGAAGTCTGGAGCGCTGGGTATAATAACATAGAAATGAAAAGTATTATTGGAAAGAAAGTTGGCATGACCAGCATTTTCGATTCTAATGGCAGGCAAACTGCTGTGACCATAATTGAAGCAGGTCCGTGCGTAGTAACGCAGAAAAAAACGGTGGATACCGACGGATACAATGCAGTCCAGATCGCTTTTGGAGATAAAAAAGAAAAGCACACCCTCCTCTCGGAAAAAAATCACTTTGCCAAAGCAAATACCACGGCAAAAAAATTCGTCAAAGAAATACGCGATAGCGAAACAGATAAAAATATTGGAGACACTATTAGTGTTGATATATTTAATGAAGGCGACAAGGTCAATGTTGTAGGCACGACCAAGGGCAAAGGATTCCAGGGGGTTGTAAAACGTCATGGATTTCACGGTGTTGGTGGCCAGTCACACGGACAGCATGACAGGTCAAGAGCTCCAGGCTCTATAGGTGGTTCGTCATATCCTGCCCGGGTTTTCAAGGGAATGCGCATGGCAGGCCGCATGGGCACTGATAAAGTGCAGATCAAAGGCCTTAAGATCGTAAAAATTTTTCCTGAAAAAAATTACCTGTTGGTAAGTGGTTCGGTTCCCGGCCACAATGGTTCCATCCTTTTAATTCAGAAGTAATATGCAGCTAGAAATAATCAATATTGAAGGAAATAAAACCGGCAGAACTATTGAGTTACCCGATGATATATTTGGCGTTGAGCCTAATAGCCATGTTATCTGGCTGGCCGTTAAACAATACCTGGCTGCACGCCGGCAGGGTACGCACAAAGTAAAAACACGTGCTGAAGTGGAAGGATCTTCGAAGAAACTCCATAAACAAAAGGGCACTGGCGGAAGCCGTAAAGGAAATCTCCGGAACCCTCTCTACAAGGGTGGTGGTACTGTTTTCGGGCCCAAACCTCATGGCTATGATTTTAAGGTTAACCGTAAAGTAAAGGACCTGGCCAAAATCGGTGCTTTAAGCGGAAAAGCCAAAGAAAATAAAATATTTATTGTTGAGGATATTACCATGGAGGTCCCTGGTACTAAAAAGTTCGCTGGCATTTTCAACACGATAGCCCCAGGTAGCCGGAAGACATTGTTTATAATGCCGGAGCACAATGAGAATGTTTATAAAAGCTTCCGCAATGCCCCTTCAATAAATGGAACATTGCTAAGTGACATTAATACTTATGATATCGTCAATGCCGATACGGTGGTTTTTACGGAAAGCGCCGCGAAGATTTTTGTAGAAGAAAACGAAGAAGAAACAAATAATGTGAAAAGTTGAAAATTGCCTGGTTAAAAGTCCATGATTTTTCAAATTTTCGAAAATTCAAATTTTCAAATTTAGAACAATGAAGTTGTCTGAAGTATTAATAAAACCTGTTTTATCAGAAAAAGTTAACCGGCTTACCGAAAAGTTTAACCGGTATACATTCATTGTTAACAGGAGGGCCAACAAACTGGAGATCAAGAAAGCGGTGGAAGAATTTTACGGGATCCAGGTTAAAGAGGTAAATACGCTGACGATGCCTTCAAAAGTAAAACAGCGTAATACTAAAGCAGGGCTGCTCACCGGGCGCAAACCGGCAAAAAAGAAAGCAGTAGTAACCGTGGCAGAAGGTGAAACAATTGACTTATATGGTAATGTATAAGCAAAGTTGTTATATATAATAAATAATAATATAATTCCCGTTCCTATAAATATTGGAAAGGGTTAAAATTGAAATCATCATGGCGTTAAGAAAATATAAACCAACTACCGCAGGAACACGCTGGAGAATAGGTAATGCCTATGCTGAAGTAACTACCAACGTTCCGGAAAAGAGCCTGGTGGAAAAAGTACATCATACGGCCGGCCGTAATACCCAGGGCCGCAGAAGTATGCGTTACCTGGGTGGTGGACACAAGAGGATGTACCGGGTAATAGATTTCAAAAGAAATAAAAAAGATATAGCCGCAACGGTAAAAACGATTGAATATGATCCAAACAGGAGTGCTTTTATTGCCCTGGTCAATTTTTCTGATGGCGAAAAAAGATACATTCTTGCTCCACAAGGCTTACAGGTAGGAGGCACTATCATAAGCGGAGATGCAGTGGCTCCTGAACTTGGAAATGCGTTGATGCTTAAAAATATTCCTTTGGGAACCGTGGTGCATAATATTGAGATGCAGCCTGGCCAGGGTGGTAAGCTTGCAAGGAGTGCCGGATCATCGGCACAACTTGCGAATAAAGAAGATAAGTACGCTGTGTTGAAAATGCCAAGTGGAGAACTTAGGAAAATATTAATCAACTGCTATGCGACAGTAGGTGTTGTAAGTAACAGTGATCACAACCTCCAGAGCATGGGTAAGGCCGGTAGGAACCGGTGGAGAGGTATAAGGCCGAGAACAAGAGGAGTTGCAATGAACCCCGTCGATCACCCAATGGGAGGTGGTGAAGGTAAAGCTTCGGGCGGCCATCCAAGAAGCAGGACCGGTAAATATGCCAAGGGGCAAATTACCCGCGTACGTGGTAAGGGGTCAGATAAAATGATCATTCAAAGAAGAGGTGGAAAAAAATTGCCGAATAAATAAGTAGAAGGTAACACGTAGAAAGAAGATAGTATTAAGTATCAGGAATCAAGAAAATAGTATATAAAATATGGCACGTTCAGTTAAAAAAGGCCCTTATGTAGAAGCAAAGCTCGAAGATAAAGTGCTTGGGATCAATGAAGGGAAATCAAAAAAAGGTGTAATCAAAACCTGGTCACGCAGGTCAACCATTACGCCCGACTTTGTGGGGCATACATTTGCGGTACATAATGGAAATAAATTTATTCCGGTGTATGTTACCGAATTCATGGTAGGCCATAAATTGGGTGAATTTGCTCCTACGAGAAATTTTAAAGGTCATTCAAGTAAAAAGATCGCATAATTAAACTGGTAGCTGCGTGAGCGGTTCCTGGTAAGAAACTAAATAAAATGGAAGCTGTAGCTAAATTAAATAATTACCCAACGTCTCCCCGCAAAATGCGTTTGCTGGCAGACCTGATTCGCGGGCTTGAAGTTGAAAAGGCGTTAGGAATTTTGCAATTCAACCCCAAACATCCGGCTGTGCCGATGTATAAATTATTAAAAAGCGCCATTAACAACTGGGAACAAAAAAATACCGATGAGAAAGTTGAGAATGCAGGGCTTATTGTAAAAACCATTATGGTGGATTGCGGCAGGGTGATCAAACGTATGCGCCCGGCACCGCAGGGACGTGGTTACCGCGTGCGTAAACGCAGCAATCATGTTACCATAATTGTTGATAGTAACAGAAGCGCTGTTCCGTCTGTAAAGAAATTAGTTGCTAAAGCTGAACCTGTTCCGGTAGAAATGGAAAAGAAGCCTGAAACAAAACCGGCAACTAAAAAAGCGACAGTAAAAAAAGAACCCGCAGCAAAAGCAGCACCGAAAAAAGAAAAAGCTGCTGAAGACAAAACCGAAAAGAAATCTTCAGCAAAAAATACAAAAAAATAAAACCGAATATGGGTCAAAAAACAAATCCGATTGGTGCCAGGTTAGGAATCATCCGTGGATGGGATAGCAACTGGTTTGCTCACCCGAAAGACTATGCTAAGAAATTGATTGAAGATGATAGGATCAGAACTTACCTGAATGCCCGAATAAACAAAGGAGGCATCGCAAAGATTGTTATTGAGCGCACACTTAATAAACTTATTATAACCATTCATACGTCAAAGCCAGGTATTATTATCGGCAAGGGTGGTGGTGAAGTTGACCGTATTAAAGAAGAACTGAAGAAGCTTACGGGTAAGGATGATGTGCAGATAAATATTCTTGAAATACGTCGCCCCGAGCTTGATGCAAATATTGTCGCTGATACTATCGCAAGGCAAATTGAAAACCGTATCAATTACAAACGGGCGATAAAGATGTCGATAGCTTCTGCGTTGAGAATGGGAGCTGAAGGAATTAAGGTAAGAGTGGGCGGACGACTTGGTGGTGCGGAAATTGCCCGTAGTGAAGAAATTAAGCAGGGCCGTACCCCATTACATACGTTGCGTATGGACATTGATTATGCGAATGTATTTGCTCAGACAGTTTACGGAAAAATTGGAGTAAAAGTATGGATCTGTAAAGGAGAAGTTCTTGCAAAAAGGGATCTTAATCCAAATATAATTGCCGGTGGTGGAAAAAGTGATAGTGATATGCAGCAAGGTGATAGAAGGGGAGGTTTTGGAGACCGTCGTGGCGGTGGAGATAGGGGAGGTGACAGGCGTGGAGGCGGTGGCGGAGATAGACGAGGCGGCGGAGGTGGTGGAGACAGAAGAGGCGGCGGCGGCGGAAGGAGATAATGCGTCCCCGTTAATAGTTAACAATCAATAATTTAGTATTCCGAATATGATCGGAGCAATAATTAAAAATTAATTTATGTTATCGCCAAAAAGATCGAAGCACAGGAAGATGCAGAAGGGCCGCATGAAGGGTGATACCAAGCGTGGTGCTACACTTGCATTTGGAACCTTTGGCCTGAAAGCCCTGGAGTCAGTTTGGTTAACCAACAGGCAGATAGAATCGGCAAGACAGGCATTAACCCGTCACATGAAACGTGAAGGAAATGTCTGGATCAGAATTTTTCCTGATAAACCGATTACCAAAAAGCCTGCAGAAGTGAGGATGGGTAAGGGTAAGGGTAACCCGGAATATTGGGCGGCGGTAGTACAGCCCGGAAGGATCATTTTCGAAGCGGATGGTGTCACTCCCGAAGTTGCCAAGGAAGCCTTTATGCTGGCGGCTCAAAAATTACCTATTGCAACCAAGTTTGTAATTAGGAGAGATTACGAAGCTATTTAAATTTTACACGATGTCTAATAGAAACGATTTTATCAAAAGCGTACGGGAGATGAGTGAGGCTGACCTCAAATCGAAGATTGAGGAAGATGAGCTGCGTATAAAAAAATTAAAGTTTGCCCATGCGGTTTCGCCCCTGGAAAATCCAATGAGTATTCGCGGCATTAGAAAAGATCTTGCCCGTTTAAAAACAGAATTAAAAAATAAAAGTTCTAATTAGCTGCTTAGCTGGTTAGTTGATTAGCAATTAACAAATTAATACAATGCCGGATAGAAATTTAAGAAAAACAAGAACAGGCGTGGTTTCCAGCAATAAGATGGATAAAACCATTACCGTAAAAGTGGAGCGAAAAGTAAAACATCCTATTTACGGAAAGTTTGTGAAGAAGACCACCGGGTTTCATGCACACGATGAAAAAAATGAGTGCAGCATTGGAGACCTTGTAAAAATAATGGAAACCAGGCCGATGAGCAAGTTGAAGCGCTGGAGGCTGGTTGAAGTGCTTGAAAAAGTGAAATAAGTCACCCCTTAACTGGTGGAGATGTTATCGATTATAACGATTTAAATGCTCAAGGCGTTTGCTGAGAGCTCAAAGCTAAAAAAATGATTCAGCAAGAAAGCAGGCTAAATGTAGCAGACAATAGTGGGGCTAAGGAAGTATTGTGCATTCGTGTTCTTGGCAATTCCGGCCAGGATTACGCACATGTTGGCGATAAGATAGTGGTATCTGTAAAAGACGCACTTCCTGCAGGTGGAATAAAAAAGGGAACTGTGAGTAAGGCGGTTATAGTGCGCACAAAAAATAAGCTTCGCCGGAAGGATGGTTCCTACATCAGGTTTGATGATAATGCGGTAGTTCTCCTGAATGCTTCCGATGAACCAAGGGGCACCAGGATTTTTGGGCCGGTTGCCCGCGAACTAAGGGATAAGGGGTATATGAAGATAATTTCCCTTGCTCCTGAAGTATTATAATTGTATCTTTGCGCCCCCAAAAAGGGTTTAGTTATCATAAATAAAGACAAATATTTGTCAAATATGAAAATAAGATTTAAGCCGAAGTTTAACATAAAGAAGGGCGATTCAGTGGTGGTAATTAGTGGTGATGATAAGGATCTTAAAAAGCCGCGTAAAGTACTTGAAGTGATCATGGAAAAAAACCGCGTACTGGTGGAAGGGGTGAACATTGTAACAAAGCATACGAAGCCTACAGCACAGAATACCAAGGGAGGTATTGTAAAGGTAGAAGCGCCGATAGCATTTTCCAATGTAATGCTTTGGGATGCCAAGTCATCAGGCCCGTCAAAGGTTAGCAGGACAAGGGAAAACGGAAAATTAGTAAGAACTGCAAAAAAATCAGGGGAGGTAATTAAATAATGAGCACAGAAAAATATACTCCAAGGCTGGTAGAAAAGTACAAAAAAGAAGTTATACCGGCGCTAATGAAAAAATTCGCATATAAGACTGTTATGCAGGCACCCAGGCTTACAAAAGTTTGTATCAACCGTGGGGTCAATGGCGCTGTTGCCGATAAAAAACTGGTGGATGTGGCTATCGAAGAGCTTACCACCATTACCGGGCAAAAAGCCGTATCCACGATGTCTAAAAAAGACATCTCCAACTTCAAACTTCGTAAGAATATGCCCATCGGTGCAAAAGTTACTTTGCGGGGTGTAAACATGTATGAATTTGTTGACAGGTTGGTTTCTGTTTCCCTGCCGCGTGTTCGTGATTTTAAGGGAATTAGTGATAAATCTTTCGATGGCCGTGGCAATTATACACTTGGCGTAACAGAACAGATCATTTTTCCTGAGATTGATATTGATAAAGTGAACAGGATAACAGGGCTTGATATAACATTTGTTACCACCGCAGGAACAAATGAAGAAGCTTTTGAATTGTTGAAGGAATTGGGCATGCCCTTTAAAAATGTAAAGAAATAATTAGTGAATTTGAAGCTATGAAAATGTGCAGGGAATACAGCTACATTTCATATCAGGAATCTCTGATTTCCAAATAAAAATAAACTATGGCAAAAGAATCAGTAAAAGCAAGGCAGAAAAAACGCGAGAAGATGGTGGCCCGTTATGCAGAGAAAAGAAAAGCATTGAAAGAAGCGGGTAACTATAAAGAACTCGATCTTCTTCCTAAAAATGCATCGCCTGTTCGCCTGAAGAACCGTTGCCAGCTTACAGGCCGGCCACGCGGTTATTTGAGGCACTTTGGAGTGTCAAGAAATATTTTTCGTGACATGGCGCTGCAGGGTAAAATTCCGGGAGTAAAAAAGGCAAGTTGGTAAACTACTCTCGCCGGAACAGGTATTTAGATTAAAAAAATTAATATAGAAAAATGGTTACTGATCCTATAGCAGATTATTTGACAAGAATACGCAATGCCCAGATGGCAAGTCACCGGCTTGTTGAAATACCTGCGAGCAATTTAAAGAAGCGCATCACCGAGATCCTTTATGAAAAAGGATATATTTTGAAGTATAAGTTTGAAGATGATTCAAAACAAGGTGTCATTAAAATCGCTTTAAAGTACGATCCTCAAACAAAGCTTCCGGCTATTCAAAGCCTTGAAAGGGTGAGTCGCCCGGGATTGCGCACCTATTCAAAACCCGATGAATTCAAACGTGTAAAGAATGGATTGGGCATTGCAATTGTGTCTACTTCCAAAGGAGTAATGACTGATAAAGAAGCGAAGTCTCAGAAAGTAGGTGGTGAAGTGCTTTGTAATATCTATTAATTTTTTGTAGAAGATAAATAAGCCTTTGCAGTGGCTGAATCCTGCCGATAGAATAAAAAAATAAAAAAACAGGCTATGTCAAGAATTGGAAAAAATCCTGTAACCTTCACAAAGGGCGTGAATGTGAGCGTAGGTGCAGATAATGTAATAACAGTTAAAGGTCCAAAGGGAGAATTAAAACAAGCGATCGACCGCGATATAAAGATTGAGGTTAAAGAAGATAAAATTGAACTGGTGCGTCCAACAGACCAGATCAGGCATAAGGCTATGCATGGCTTATATCGCTCATTAGTGAATAATATGGTACAGGGTGTTACTGAAGGTTATGTAAAGAAACTCGAATTGGTAGGGGTAGGGTTTAAAGCCTCCAGCCAGGGGAATCTTCTTGACCTTTCTTTAGGATATTCTCACAATATTATATTTGAAATACCCAAAGAATTAAAAGTAGGGACAGCACAGGAAAAAGGTAAAAACCCTATCATCACTCTTGAAAGTATCGATAAACAATTGATCGGCCAGGTTGCTGCCAAAATACGCAGCCTTCGTAAGCCAGAACCATATAAAGGCAAGGGTGTGAAGTTTGAAGGTGAAGTGTTACGCAGGAAAGCAGGAAAATCTGCAGGTAAATAACCAATACGTTAGGATAACATATTTCCGGTATAGTGCCCGGGCAATTGGCACCTCCGGAGATCAAAACAGAATGACAATGAACTCAAAAGTTAGTGCACGCCAAAAAATCAGGTACCGCATCCGCAAAAAAATCAGCGGTAGTGCTGCAAAGCCGAGGCTTAGTGTCTTTAGAAGCAACCGTGATATTTATGTTCAGTTAATAGACGATATAAATGGTGTGACACTTGCTTCAGCATCTTCACGCCAGGCCGATATTGCTGCGCAAAAAGTGAACAAGGTAGAACTCAGCAAACTGGTTGGTACCGCCATTGCGAAAAAATCGGGGGAATTGGGTATTAAAGATGTGGTATTTGACCGCAGTGGTTATATATTTCATGGCCGTGTGAAGGCAGTTGCTGAAGGAGCAAGGGAAGGTGGTTTGAAATTTTAAATCTGCTGATGCTGTTTGCGGCGTGAGGGATCACTTTCAATTCGAATTACAAAAAATAATATACAGTTATAATGTTGAAATCAACTACACAAAGAATTAAAGGATCTGATCTTGAACTGAAAGAAAAAGTAGTTTCCATTAACCGGGTTGTTAAGACAACGAAAGGAGGAAGGGCTTTCAGCTTTTCTGCTCTCGTAGTTGTTGGTAATGAAAACGGGGTGGTTGGGCAAGGCCTGGGAAAAGCAAAGGAAGTTCAGGAAGCTATTCTTAAAGGAATTGATGATGCAAAAAAGAACCTTATAAAAGTTCCCATAATGCACGGTACGATACCGCATGAGCAATGGAGTAAAGAAGGTGCGGCAAAAGTATTGATAAAACCAGCGGCACATGGAACGGGCGTGATCGCAGGAGGCAGTATGCGTGCAGTTTTGGAAAGTGCAGGAATTACCGATGTGCTTGCAAAGTCACTTGGTTCTGCAAATCCACACAATGTGGTTAAGGCAACAGTAAAAGCACTGGCATCTTTGAGAGAGCCCATTGCAGTGGCTAAAACAAGAAATATTTCTTTAAAAAGAGTATTCAACGGATAATAAACCGGTCGGTCAGGCGTCATTCACTCATCTACATGATGAGATGGCAAATGATCAACGACCCAACGAATAAAACAATGGCAAAGATCAAAATAACACAGGTGAAAAGCGGGATCGACCGTTCGGAACGTCAGAAGTTAACGTTAAAGGCGTTAGGCCTCAATAAAATGAATGCTACAAAGGAAGTTGAAGCTACCCCACAAATTTTAGGGATGGTTAAAAAAGTACATCACCTGGTGTCCGTCGAGGAATTGGCGTAAACACTGGTAAGAATATCAAATAATTATTAAGCGAGCTCCGGTACATGGGGCGTTAAGTTCAAAAAAAGTACAATGCAACTACACAATTTACAACCTGCAACAGGCGCCACCCACAAGCAAAAACGAATCGGGCGTGGAGAAGCATCAGGTAAAGGAGGCACATCCACAAAAGGAAACAAAGGCGGACAAAGCCGGGCCGGTTATAAAATTAAGATGGCACACGAAGGCGGCCAGATGCCCATTCAACGCAGGCTTCCAAAGCGCGGATTCAAAAATAACAACAGGATAGAATATAAAGTCTTTAATCTCGGACAGATCGATCAATTGCTTGAAAAACACGGGATCACCGAATTTAACCTTGAAAATCTTTACGTTAATAACCTCATCAGTCAAACGGACAGGGTGAAGATTTTAGGAAATGGTGTACTTAAAGCAAAAATTCCATTTAAAGTGAATGCGATTAGCGAAAAAGCAAAAGGCGCAATTGAATCTGCCGGTGGAACCGTCGAAATAGTGAAATAATTACGTGATATTTGTAATCTTAAAAAGTTTGCAAATATTTAAATCCCGATAATTCTTGTGAAGAAATTCATTAAAACATTAAAAAACATCTGGACAATTGAAGAGCTGAGGAATAAAATTCTCACCACTTTATTGCTCATTCTCGTTTACAGGGTAGGTTCACATATCGTTCTTCCCGGCCTTGATCCAAACAAACTTACCAATTTAAATAACAGTGCGAAAGGCGGTATGCTCGGCCTTCTGGATGCGTTCGTTGGAGGTGCTTTTTCCAAGGCATCCATTTTTGCATTAGGGATAATGCCCTATATTTCGGCATCTATTTTTATGCAGCTAATGACCATCCTGGTGCCTCAAATTGCCAAGATCCAAAAAGAAGGTGAAAGCGGAAGAAAGAAGATCAACCAATGGACCCGCTATCTTACAGTTATTGTTACTGCGTTCCAGGCTGCTGCTTACATAGGATTCTTAAAAAGCTCCAACAGGGAAGCATTACTGGATTCTTATTCTGGTTTCTTCTGGGTGTCAACAGTAATAATTCTCACTGTGGGTACTTTGTTCGTAATGTGGCTGGGTGAAAAAATTACCGATAAAGGGCTGGGAAATGGCACTTCAATAATCATCATGGTTGGAATTTTAGCCAGGCTACCGCAAAACTTTATGCAGGAGTTTTCTGCAAAACAAACAAGAGGCGGTGGCGGATTACTAATTTTCATGGTGGAAATTGCTGCGCTTATCGCTGTAATTCTTGGGCTGATAGTGCTGGTGCAGGGCGTGCGAAAAGTGCCGGTAAATTATGCTAAACAAATTGTAGGCAACCGGCAGTTTGGAGGGGCACGGCAGTTTCTGCCATTAAAGGTTAATGCTGCCGGAGTTATGCCTATCATTTTTGCTCAGGCTATTATGTTTTTACCAACCATTTTTGCAGGATTTCAAACCAGCGGCAAAAGCTGGTCACTATATTTCACTGATCATACAAACATCATTTATATGGTTATATATTCGGTCATGGTGATTGGATTTACTTTCTTATATACAGCTCTTATTTTTAATCCAAAGCAGATGGCTGATGATCTTAAACGCAGCAATGGTTTCATACCGGGAGTAAAACCCGGGCAGCCAACTACGGATTATATAGGAACGATCATGGATCGTATTACTTTGCCGGGCGCCGTATTACTTGCCTTCGTAGGTATCCTGCCTGGCATTGCGCAGCTTCTTGGGGTAACACAGGGATTTGCTTCATTCTATGGCGGTACGTCATTACTTATTATGGTGGCGGTTGTTCTCGATACGCTCCAGCAAATAGAGACCCAGTTGCTCATGCGCCAGTACGATGGGCTTATGAGTACCGGCCGCATACAGGGAAGGCAAACTGTAGCACCAGGCGTAACAGGGAATCTATAATTGTTTCTATAGCTTTTTAGTAAACCCTGGCCATACTGTCGGGGTTTTCTTTTAAAATTGACTGGATGATTATTTATAAAACGCAGGAGGAAATAGAGCTGATCAGGCAAAGTTGCCTGATCGTAAATAATGCTATTGCAGAAATTGCAAAAGCAGCAAAACCTGGCGTTACAACAATGTATTTAAACAATCTCGCGGATGAGTTTATAAGTGATCACGGAGCAACACCTTCTTTTAAAAATTATAACGGCTTTCCTTATGCATGCTGTATGTCAGTTAATGACGCGGTGGTACATGGCTTCCCTACTGATGATGAACTTAAAGAGGGTGATATTGTATCCGCCGATGTAGGTGCTTATAAAATGGGGTTCCATGGCGACAGCGCTTACACGCTGGCGTTAGTAGCCGTCGCCGAAGATGTGAAAAAACTCATGCGGATTACCAAAGAATCCCTTTACAGGGGGATAGAAAAGGCAATAACAGGAAACCGCGTGGGCGATATTGCCTTTGCAATACAGGAACACACAGAACGCAAACATGGCTATGGTATCGTGCGTGAGTTGGTTGGTCACGGGTTAGGGAGAGATCTTCATGAAGATCCACAAGTTCCGAATTATGGAAAGCGGGGCAGCGGAACCAAATTAAATGAGGGGCTTGTTATTGCTATTGAACCGATGATAAACCTTGGAAAAAAGTTTGTGTTTCACGATAAAGACGGATGGACTGTCCGTACAAAGGATGGTAAGCCATCGGCGCATTATGAACACACTGTTTGTGTAAGAAGGGATAAAGCAGATATACTTTCTTCATTTAATACCATCGAAGCGGCCGAAAAAGCGAATGAAAACCTGTGCGCTGATTATTATTAATAGGTGTGTATCGTCGTATCACCGTGGTTACCGGGCCTCATTATTTGTAACGCCATTTTCCTTTTAGAACATATCATTAATTATAAGACTCATAATACTTCCCCGGTAAGGAAGCCCCCGAATAATTTGCTTCTGTTCGTCCTAATTTCTTCCCTTCAATTTTTACGTAAAGTTTTTCTAAGCGCAACAGGCGTAAAGCTTTGCCTTACTGCCGGTTCTTTTACCAAATGAGTACAATAAGCAGTAGAATATTAATTGGCAATTTGTCTTTTCAATATCTTGCACCAGGTGAAAAAAAGGCTCATAGTAATCGGAGGAGGCGCAGCAGGTTTTTTCTGTGCCGTAAACGCAGCATCACAAAGCCCGGCTTTGGAAGTAATTATAATTGAAAAGACAGGGAAGCTTTTAAGCAAAGTGAGGGTGAGTGGGGGCGGGCGTTGCAACGTTACCCACGCCTGTTTCAGTATCGCTGAAATGATAAAAAAATATCCCCGCGGCGGTACATTTTTAAAACAGGCCTTTCATCATTTTTTTACCAGGGATACTATTGACTGGTTTGAAAAGAGGCAGGTCAGGCTAAAGACCGAGCCAGATGGCAGAATGTTCCCTGAAAGCAATTCGGCTGAAACGATTATTAACTGCCTGATGCAGGAGGCGAATAAACATGGCGTGAGAATAGTAATGAACCTTGAAGTTATAAAAATTGAAGTTTTCTTTCCGGGAGAAATTAATTCGGATGAGATTGAAAACGTCAAAAAAAAATTCGTGATAACCTGTAAAAACGATGCTGTTTTCGATACCGACTTTATTTGTATTGCGAGTGGTGGCTATAATAAAAAAGAACAATTTGGATGGCTTGCGTCTTTAGGGCACCACTTCGATGCACCAGTACCCTCACTTTTTACATTCAATATTCCTGCTAATCCTGTTGTGGAACTAATGGGTATTTCCGTTCCGGATGTTGTTGTAAAAATAGATGGAACAAATTTTTCACAAAGCGGCCCGTTACTTATTACGCATTGGGGTTTTAGCGGTCCTGCCATTTTAAAGCTTTCGGCTTTTGCAGCCCGCAGGCTTTATGAATTACAATATGATTTTACCATAAGTGTAAACTGGCTTGCAGGCTTTAACGAAAGTTCACTTCTCACAAGGTTAAAATTTTTAAGGGAAGACATGGCACGCCAAAAAATTACCAGCCGCAATCCTTTCAGCCTTCCCCAACGCCTGTGGGAGTATCATTTAAAACTTTGTGAAATACAAGGCGAAACTAGATGGGCAGACCTTCCCGCAAAACAGCAAAATCTTTTATCGAGACAGCTATGCTCTCAGCAATTTTCCGTAAAAGGTAAAACTACTTTTAAAGAAGAATTTGTAACTGCCGGAGGTATTAAATTGCAGGAAGCAGATGCAAATACTATGATGAGTAAAATGATTTCCCATCTTTTTTTTGCAGGAGAGGTATTGGATGTCGATGGCATTACCGGGGGGTTTAATTTCCAACACGCCTGGACCAGTGGATGGATTGCGGCCCGGGAAATTAGCAGGATCTTTAACGCCGGAGAAAAGGTAAATATTAAAGTATGATAATTAAGATTAATAAAATAAGGCTGCATAGAATGATCATACCAACCAGTACATAAGTAATAATTTTAGACTTGTTCATTTGTAAAACCTGGGTAAACGCCTACTCAAATCTTTATTTTAAGATAAAGTGTCCTCATAAACTATACCATTAAAATTCCATATAGCTTTCGGCGCCGGCGCAGATAGCTGCGTTGCATTTCATACACACCGTGGGGTTTTATAGACAGTTACCACACAATTATATTATGAACCCGGAATAACAGGAGTTCAAAAAAAAATCCCGTTACGGTCGTAACGGGATTGCTATCAGGATAAAAAAGAATTATTTGGAATCTTCCGCTTTTATTTCACTATCCGCTTCCGGTTTTTCAACATCTTCAGTTTTCTTTTCTTCAGTGGTTGTATTCTTTTTGGGTTCTTCTTCTTTCACCACTACAGTTGGAACTTCTTCCTGCGTATTGGCCGGTGTAATTTCGTCTTTAGATACGGCGGCAGAAGGCGCTGCATTCGGGGCGGCAGTGTTAACTTCCTCTACCGGGGCAACAGCCGTAGCTTTCTCCTCTTTAGGTGCAATTGCCTTTGGCTCTTCCTTTGGAGCGGCCACTTTTTTACTTTCAATATCTTCCTGTTCTTTTACGGCTGTTTTTTCGGCAACAGCATCCCCTTCATTATCCATCTTCTTTTTCAAATCAGCCAAAACGCCGAGGTCGCCTAAAGTAGTTTTTTCAACCTTGCTCTGGATATTCTTCACCGCTTTTTTAGTTACTTCTGCGTCAGCTCTTTTCTCTTTTAATTCCGCATTTTTTTCATTTGCTTTTGCTTGCTCCCAAATACGGCTATGGCTAAGAATGATCTTTTTATCGTTGCGGTCAAATTCTATAACCATAAATTGTGCGATCTCATCAACACCAATGACTTTTTCATCTTCCCTGCGGAGATGACGCGCGGGTGCGAATCCTTCGAGGCCATATGGAAGCTGAACAGTTGCTCCTTTATCATCTTTCCTGGTAACGGTTCCTTCGTGAATGCTGCCAACGGGGAAAGTTTCTTCAAGAGAATTCCATGGATCTTCTTCAATTTGTTTATGTCCAAGCTGAAGTTTGCGGTTGTCTTTATCAATGCTCATGATAATTACGTCAATATCATTTCCAACTTTCGTGTATTCGTTGGGGTTATTAAAACGCTTGAGCCAGCTTAAATCGCTTATGTGGATCATGCCGCCAATTCCGGGAGAAAGCTCAACAAAGACACCATAGGGTGTAATGTTTTTTACCAGGCCTTTATGTTTGCTTCCTTCAGGAAATTTGGTTTCAATTGTATTCCACGGATCTTCTGTCATTTGTTTTATCGACAGGCTCATTTTACGATCCTCTTTGCTAAGTGTAACTACTTTGGATTCATACTCGTCACCCAGTTTAAAGAATTCTTTTGCATTGATGGGTGTATTTGCCCAGGTAATTTCACTTACATGCACAAGGCCTTCAACACCAGGAAATATTTCAAGGAAAGCTCCATAATCTTCTATATTCACAACCTTTCCCTTTACTATTTCACCTTCTTTAATATTGTCAGGTAAAGTATCCCATGGATGCGGGGTTAATTGTTTCAGACCAAGACTGATACGTTTTTTATCATCATCAAAATCAAGAACCACTACATTAAGTTTCTGATCAAGTTTCAACACCTCACCAGGATGATTGATACGTCCCCAGCTAATGTCAGTTATATATAATAAACCATCGAGGCCACCGAGGTCAAGGAATGCACCGAAGTCGGTAATATTCTTAATAGTTCCTTCAAGCACCTGGCCTTTCTCAAGCTTGCCGATAATTTCAGCACGTTGTTGCTCAATATCACTTTCAATAAGGGCCTTATGCGATACAACTGCATTCTTTATTGCTTCATTAATTTTTACAACCTTAAATTCCATTGTTTTGCCTACAAACTGATCGTAATCAGTTACCGGCTTTACATCTATCTGTGAACCCGGTAAAAAGGTTTCCATGCCAAAGACATCAACAATAAGCCCGCCTTTTGTTTTGCTGGTAACAAGACCTGTAACAATTTCACCGGTCTTGTGCATGTCAACAATTCTTTCCCATGCGCGGGTGGTACGAGCCTGTTTACGGCTTAGGTGAAGGTTACCTTCCCTATCTTCTTTTTCAGCGACCATCACTTCCACTTCGTCCCCTACCTTAAGATTTGGAATATCACGAAACTCGT
Source organism: Ginsengibacter sp. (assembly GCA_039934515.1). Classification (GTDB taxonomy): domain Bacteria; phylum Bacteroidota; class Bacteroidia; order Chitinophagales; family Chitinophagaceae; genus Ginsengibacter. The sequence goes on along the minus strand of JBDTLZ010000153.1, from coordinate 11,014 downwards.
TCAATGAAACAAGGCCGTCACTCTTAAATCCGATATTTATTACAACGTCTGTTTTTGTAAGTCCCACAACAGTACCGTGTATCATTTCATTGTCATTGATTTGCTTGAAAGTTTTATCATATACCTCATCATATCTTGCCCTTTCCTTTTTGTCATAAGAGGTTACATTTCTTTTATCTACACTCCAGTCAAAATCATCATGGGGTGATGCAAGGACTGCATCATGAATCTGTGCTTCGGTTTGCTCAGTTTCAATGGGAGCGGCGTGTTCCTGTTCCTGGCTGGCACCAGGTAAAGAGGGCTCCTGGTCATTACTTTGTGATAGTTCTGCAATTGCGGGAGCACTTTCTTCCGTTTGTGCGACCGTCGCACTTGCGGTTTGTTGTACTTCATTGTTTGTTTGTTCTTCCATAGTATCGTTCACAGGTGATTTTGTTGTTGCTGCAGGTGCCTGGGCCACCTCCTGATCATCAGCATTTTGGTTAATAATTTCGTTACTCATATTGTGTCCCAATTGTTTTTTTTATTTTGGGACTGCAAAGGTAAGAAAATACCCTCATTTATAGCGCTGTAATTAAAATATCGGGCAGATTTTACTTTTTAGTATTTTTAAAAAAAGAACCCCGAAAATAAACGGCAATTTTAAACATAAATCCCATAAATACAACTGGTTATATTATGGTGTATTTCATAAATTGCATTTATTTTTTACTAAAAAATAACAATGAAACGATGGATTGCTAGTTTGAAACAGACAAGGCTTGTAAAATCGATTGTATATTTCTTTGTCGGCATTATCTCCTATCCTGGTTTTGCCATTATTAACCGGATCAGTATCAGTGGCACGGAACATTTCAAAAATTTGCCGAAAAGAAATGTTTTGTTTGTAAGCAATCATCAAACCTATTTCGCCGATGTAATGATGTTGCTTCATATTTTTTGCGCTGTAAAATGGAGAAAGGAGAATAAACTGGGCATACCTTTTTATTTATTAAACCCTTTTACCCGGGTTTATTATGTAGCAGCAGCCGAAACAATGAAAAGCAGTATACTCAGCAGGATCTTCCGGTGGGCGGGTGCTATCACCGTTAAACGTACCTGGCGCGCCGAAGCTAAAGAAATAAGAAGGGGGCTTGACCCCGGCGATACACGCAAGATTGCCAGGGCTCTTGAAAATAACTGGGTGATCACATTTCCCCAGGGAACCACAACACCTTTTGCCCCCGGGCGAAAGGGGACGGCATTTATTATCAAACATAATAAGCCTGTTGTTATTCCTGTGGTAATTGGTGGATTCTGGAGGGCCTTTAATAAAAAGGGACTTAAGTTTAAGAAAAAAGGAGTATTGTTAAGCGTACATTTTAAAGAACCATTGCAATTAACCTATGAAGAGAGTGTTGAAACAATTCTTGAAAAAGTAATGGATGCAATTGAGCAAAGTAAAAAGTTTATGATGAAGAGCAGGCATCACCTCATAACGGTCCTCGATAAATGATTTCTTAGTAAATCATGCCCCAGGGCCAGTTTCTCACTGGCTTATATCGCTGCCCACATTTACGCCCCGGGAACAAAGAGCGCTTTCAGTTCCGGAGCATCATCCGGTTTCATTTTTCCAGCGAGGATCAATCTTAATTGCCTGCGGCGTAAGGCACTTTCAAAAAGTACATTCTCTTCTTCGGTTTCCGGTTCAAGCCCGGGAACAAGCCGGGGCTTGCCATTATTGTCAAGCGCAACAAAAGTAAAAAATGCTTCATTGCTTTTATAACGGAATTGCCGGATGATATCTTCACCCCACACTTTTAAATGCACTTCCATGCTGGTATGAAAGGCTCTTGACAATTTTGCTTCAATATGAACCACGTTACCGAGTCTTATCGGACTGGTAAATGAGATGTTATCGACAGATGCGGTCACCACAGGTACGTTACAATGTTTGGCGCCGGCGAGTGCTGCTGCAATATCCATCCAATACATAAGCCGGCCACCCATGAGATTGCCAAATGTATTGGTGTCATTTGGTAATACCAGTTCTGTCATAATCACCAGGCTCTCTGAAGCTTTTTTTGATGTCATGCTTTTGAAATTTTTCCAAAGATAAGATGGATAGTGAAGCGATATGAAATGTTTTCAAGGCGAACCCGGGGCTTTTTACTTTAAATTGCATTACACCGTAATGCCAGTTTTTATGAATACCGCTCCAATAATTACAAAAAGTGATTTACTGTTATTACAGCCGCCGGTAACTGTTGAAGAAGTGATTGCCCAACTCGAAAAAATTATCACCTGGTGTGAAATCAATAATAATTGCGCAGGGTATTTTGCAATTTTATACCACAAAGTTACCTGTAAAGTAAAAGATTGCGTGATCGCCGGAGATTTTAAAGACGGTGTGAGAATGAAGCACCTGCTAGTGGTATTTGCAAGCCGATACCTTGATGCGTTTTATTTATGGATTGATAGTAAGCCAACAACAAATTCATGGAAGGTGACCTTTGATGCTGTCCCAAAAAAAACACTTCTTGTGTTGCAACATATGTTGTTAGCCATGAACGCGCATATCAATCTTGATTTAAGTATTGCCACTACAGGCGTAATGCGTGGATTTTTATTAGAAGATATACACGATGATTTCAATAGTATCAACAATGTTTTGGCATCGATGGTTGATAATATGGAAGGCTGTCTTACAAAAGTAAATCCATTGATGAAACTACTCAATTTGAATATTTATAAATATGATGAGATGCTGGTTCAGTTTAGTATATCAACCGCACGGGATGGAGCATGGGCCTTTGCGCAGGCACTGGGTCCAAAAACCGGAACGGATTATGATAACTGCATTCATGTAAGAGACGAAAGTATTGCGAGGCTGGCAAATACCATTGCAATGCCGCAGGGCTTTTTATTAAAACTGATTGTAAAACTGATCCGCTTATTTGAAAAAAAAGACGTGGCAGGCGTAATGAAATTGCTGGAAACTTAACGTTAAACGGCGTAAACCATAACAATTGTCTTGCGGACATTCCAAAAAAGGAGAAATGATCACCCGGTTTTTTACTCTACCGGAAACGATTATAGTGCATAATAAATGTCCAAAAGCCCGGTTTAATAAAGAACTTATTTATTTGGTGATTAGTTTTTGATTTGGGAATTTCGGCATCCCATTATGACAAATATCTCTTTTGAAAATACAGAAATTGCTTTCGAATATAAGACAGATAAAGAATTAAAAAGGGCGAAGTTTCTTTTTGCTACCATGGCAAAAATATGGCTGGTAAAACTAGGTACCAGGATTACCCCATGGATTATCAAGGCCCGGCTTCCGGTGAATACCATAATAAGGAATACGATTTTCAGCCAGTTTGTAGGAGGAGAAACGCTGTCGGAAACTTCGAATGTTGTTACAAAGCTGGATCCTTTTAATGTACAGGTTATCCTTGATTATGGAGTTGAAGGAAAAGAGGGTGAAGAAAATTTTGACCACGCAACAAATGAATTTATAAGAGTGATTGATTATGCCGCAAGCCAGCCGCATGTTCCATTCGTTAGTGTAAAATTAACCGGTCTTGGAAGGTTTGCCTTACTGGAAAAGTTACATGCAGCAGCAAGGTATAATGATACGATAAATGGCATTGCCTCTGTAGATGCGTTAACAAAAATTGAAAAAAAGGAATGGGAAAAAGTTGTTGCCAGGCTTGAAAAAATTTGCCAAACAGCAACCAAAAGCGATACCGGTGTGTTAATTGATGCGGAGGAAAGCTGGATACAAGGGCCGGTCGATGCACTGGCGATGCAAATGATGCAAAAATTCAATATTGAAAAACCGGTAGTCTATAATACGGTTCAGTTATATAGGCATGACCGTTTGCAATTTTTGAAAGATAGTTATGAAGCTTCCAAAAGCAATAATTATTTGCTTGCAATAAAGCCGGTACGGGGAGCTTACATGGAGAAAGAACGAAAAAGGGCCCTACTTTTAAATTATGAATCTCCTGTTCAGCCAGACAAGGAACATACAGATGCAGATTATAATGCTGCACTGGAATTCTGCATACAAAACCATGCAAATATTTTTATTATAGTTGCTTCCCATAATGAGTTCAGTAACTTATACGCGACGGAACTTATGGAAAAAAATAACCTGCCTCCCGGTAGTGCTCATGTTCTTTTTTCGCAACTGTATGGTATGAGCGATAACATCACTTTTAATCTTGCGAAAGCAGGATTTAATGCAAGTAAATATTTACCATTCGGCCCTATTAAAGATGTAGTTCCTTATTTAATGAGACGGGCACAGGAAAATTCTTCCGTTAGTGGGCAGACAGGAAGAGAACTTGGCTTAATAAAGAGAGAGATTTTAAGAAGAAAAAAAGCAATTAACGAAAGACAAACGGAAATGAGGTAAAAGCTATGGGAAGATGCCACTTCAGGCAATATTGCAAATCTTTATTTATTATTTGGTCACATTTCATTTTTCGGTTTGCCAATACTTTAACCGGTTGCGTGTGTAGCCCGCTAAGCGGGACAAAACCAGTCTTTACCGAACAGTAGGTTGCATCATTTTCGCACAGTTCCAAAAATTAATGCGTGATAGATTATTGATTACCATTGCCTTATGATTATGGCATTTTCTTCGATACAGGAGGTCGGTAAGGGTCCATTTAATAAAATGGAATAAAAACTATGCATATATGTTACAAAGTTTCCTGAGTATAGCCATTCGTAATTTTACAAAGCGTAAGGGATATGCGCTTATGAACATTGCGGGACTGGCAATTGGAATCACCTGCTGCCTCCTGATCTTTGAATATGTTGCCTATGAAAGGAGTTATGAAAACTTTAATGAAAACGCGGACCGAATCTATCGGGTACAGGATGAAGAATATCAGAACGGCAAGTTAGTAGTCCCATGTGCGGCCGCTATGCCTGGAGTTGCGCCTGCAATGTTGCGCGAGTTCCCCGGGATAGAGAAAGCCGGCCGTTTGAGAAAAATGGAATTTTTGCTTGGTAGCGATCAGCGTAATGTACGTTTTAAAGAACCCACTGTTTATTATGCCGATGAATCAATAATTGATATCCTTCACATCCTGCTGCAGAAAGGGGATCCAAAAACAGCTTTATCCGGACCCGGTAAAGTGATAATATCTGAAGAAGAAGCCGGCAAATATTTCGGAAATGAAAATCCCATCGGGAAAGTGCTTACCGTTTATTCAAGTGGCAATAGACGCCCGCTGGAGGTAACCGGAGTTTTTAGGGAATATCCTTCAAATTCTCACCTAAAGTTAAGCGTGCTGGTTTCATATGTAACTTACAGCCAGGCAATTGGTACTTATGGCAACATTGACAATGTGCTGGAAACGAGTTTTGGGTGGACGGATTTCTATACCTACATCTTATTGCGAAAAGGTGCGGACTCCAAACAATTGGCATCGAAGCTGCCTGCTTTTATTGATAACCACTATAACAACCTCCCGGAAAATAAAAATCAGCATGAACGCTATTCGCTTAGCTTGATGCCGCTAAAAGATATTCATTTATATTCTCATTACACAGAAGAAGCTGAAGCAAACGGAAATGGACAGTCGGTAAGTTTTTTATTTCTTATAGCCTTTTTTATCATTGGAATAGCCTGGATAAACTATATTAATCTCGCAACCGCGCGTTCGCTTGAACGTGCCCGGGAAGTAGGGGTGAGAAAGGTGCTGGGGGCACTCAGGGTACAATTGATCGGGCAGTTTATGCTGGAAAGCTTGTTGCTCAACCTTCTCGCACTGGCGCTCGCTTTTCTCATAACCCTTGCCGTAAATCCTTTATTCTCCGGAATTAGTGGCCGGCAATTGCCATCTTTCCTCTCAATTCCTGCCCGATACAAAGAGTACTTCCTTGCATTGTTAGCTACCGGCACCTTTCTTTCAGGAATCTATCCGGCACTTGTGCTGTCCCGTTACCGGCCAGTATCGGTTTTAAAGGGCGTTTTCAAGAATGCCGCCGGGGGACAATGGTTGCGTAAGGGACTCATCGTTGGCCAGTTTGCAGCGTCAATAATTTTAATAGCAGGCACTATTATCGTTTACCGGCAGTTGCATTATATGCAAAACCAGGACCTCGGAGCAGACATTAATAAGACCGTTGTTATAAAAGGCGCCTTTGGCGGGTTGACAGATTCATCTTATAACAATGTTTATGGAGCATTCAAACAAGAAATACTACAGGTAAACGGGGTAAAAAGTATTACTGCTTCTTCGGCTGTAATGGGCCAGGAGATTTTATGGTCTACCAGTTGGCAAAGGCTGCATGACGAAAGTAGGAAAGCTGTCAATTTGTTTCACCTTGGTGTAGACGAAGATTTTATACGAAGTTATGGCCTGAAAATGTTGGCGGGTGTGCCTTTTACCAGATCTTCCGGGAACAACCCCAAAAAGATCATCCTCAACGAAACAGCAGTTCGGGCCCTGGGCATACCCTCGCCGCAATCTGCCATCGGTGAACTAATTTCAGGGGCCCAAAATAATATGGATTCCCTGGAAGTTACCGGTGTAATTTCTGATTTCCATAACGAAGGCCTTCAAAAATCCATTCAGCCCCTGGTATTTTTACTTAACCGTAACACCCGCGGGAATTATTCTGTTAAGATAGAAGGAAAGAATGCAGCATCTACGATCGCCTCAATAAAGGATACCTGGGACCGGCATTTCCGGACCGACCCGTTTGATTATTTTTTTCTTGATGAATTCTTCAATCGGCAATATGAAGAGAATCAGCGTTTTGGACAGGTATTTGGACTTTTCGCAATATTTGCAATTGGAATTGCCTGTTTTGGATTACTTGGATTGTCTGCTTTTAATATACTGCAACGCACCAAGGAAATTGGTGTACGCAAGGTGTTGGGCGCGTCTGTCAACAATTTACTCTATACGCTATCCAAAGATTTCCTGGTTTTGGTTTTCATCGCTTTCCTAATCGCTATTCCCATAACATTAGAGGCGATGCATAGCTGGCTCGGGGGTTTTGCTTACAGGACCACCTTTCCATGGTGGATATATGCGGGGGCAGGCACACTTGCGGTATTAATCGCGTTATTAACAGTCGGCTTCCAGGCTTTAAAAGCAGCACTTGCTAACCCAATACAAAGTTTAAGGACAGAATAATACCTGCCTGTTTTTGAATTGATGATTGCTTATGGCATCGTGCCGGATAATTTTATACCTTCCACGCCTCATTGCATCTTAATGACCTGGTTTTCGACTAATGCAAAAACGTTATCTTTTTTATTTGGCCTCACTTTATATAATCCTGTAAACAGGCTGAAAGCGGGTAACACTGCATAGGTATCACCAAAATAAAAACAAGGCAGCATAAATGATTGCTTTCCATTGCCATTTACTTTTATGCCCGGATGTATGTGCCCTGAGAAAGTAAATAATGCTTCCCCGTCCGTTTCGCATTCCGAAGTAATATCATGGGTAAAACAAAATTGCTTTATTGATAATTTCTTTTTAGCCACTTTTATATTGGCTTCCTCGTAAAATTTGCTGGCAAGTATATCATGATTTCCCTTTATCAGCAATATAGATATCCCGGGTATATCATTTCTCCATTTTAGAAAAAGATCAATTTCTTTGTTGGCATGGCTGTGAAACATATCTCCAGCAATAAGTAAGGTTGACGGCTTAAAAAATTGTATCTGGGTAAACAGCCGATGCAGGTCTTCTTTAAAAATATTTTGCGGGACGCCAATACCCGATTTTCTAAAGTGTCCCGTTTTCCCAAAATGAAGGTCAGAAAGTATAAGGGCTTTTTCTTCCTCCCAAAAAATACAGCGGGCTGGTGAAAGCCAAAGGGTTTGTGTATGAAAAATAAACCGGTGGGGTGAGAACAATTTTTTTGATGCAAAGATAAGAAGCCCTGTTCAACAAATTTACCAATGTATGCGATGGTGTCTTGTAACAAAACATGAATCAAATCGAAGCCGCAGGAATTTGCTTAAATCGTTCAACCAGTTCGTTATAAAATACACTTATTTGTCCATTTGCATTTGCATTTTTTTTACCCTGTCTTCGAGTTTTTCGGAAGTTAGGTTTTCACGCATGCTGTCAACTTTTATAGGGAAGCAAAATGGCGTAAGCCTGTTTGGAAAAGTAATGATGATCTTACTTTTCTGAATACGCTCCAGCATATTGCGGAGCCTTTCTTCTTCCATCTGTTGTTCCATCACCTCGTTATAAGACTGCCTCAATAATAAATTCCCGGGTTCATATTCTGCAAAAACATTGAAGAGGAGAGAAGCTGACGCTTGTAAATGGCGGGCTTTCTTTTGCTCTCCCGGAAAACCCTGGAAGATCAGGCCGCCGATTACCGCAATGTCCCTGAATTTTCTGCGGGCCATTTCGACACTGTTAACGCTTCGTTGGATATCGGCAAATAAATTATCGGGTGAGAATAACTCATAACAATTGGTATCATCTAACGGTATCGGCTGATCGCTTAACAATTCAAATCCATAATCATTCATAGCCAGCGAGAAGGTGATAGGAGTGATCTTACTGATGCGGTATGCCAGGATTGCAGCCATTGCCTCGTGTACAAGCCGCCCTTCAAATGGAAAAACAAAAAGATGAAAGCCATCTTTTGTCTCAATGTGTTCAATCAACAGTTCGTGCTGTTTTGGAATATGCGATAAATATTCCTGCAATTCAAAAAGCGGTTGCAATACTTCAATTTCTTTTGAAGTGATCATTTTACTGCCGGCTTCATCAAATTTTTTTCTGAGCATAAACCCGAGATTCGCCGACAATGGAACACGCCCGCCCTGCCAGCTTGGAATAATGGACTTTTTTGCATTTGATTTTCGTACGAGCGCCGTCATGTCTTTTACCATTACAAACTCAAGTGTTCGTCCTGCCAAAGTAAAGCAATCGCCCGGCTGCAGCCTGGCTATGAACCATTCTTCAATTACACCAACAAATCCCCCGCTTATAAATTTTACTTTTAGCATGGGATCACTTACAATTGTTCCGATATGCATGCGGTGGCGCATCGCTATGCGGCGGTTGTTGATCTTGTAAAGGCCATCAATGATCCCGATCTTTTTAAAATCGTCATATTGTTGCAGCGCAATACCCCCGGCAGTTATGAACTGCAAGATTTGTTGCCATTCATCTGCCATAATATCCCTGTAGCAATACGTCGTTTTGATCTCTTTAAAAATCTGGCCGGGGATAAAGCCATCGGAGATCGCCAGCGTGCTAAGGTATTGGATGAGCACGTCATAACATAAGATCTTTGGATCACGGCTCTCGATAAGTTTTATTTCGGTTGCTTCTTTCAAAGCCGCAGCTTCCATAAGTTCGAGAGCGTGTGTAGGCAAAAAATAAATCTTACTTACTTCTCCTGGCCTGTGGCCGCTTCTGCCGGCCCTTTGCAGAAACCGGGCAACACCTTTAGGAGATCCGACCTGTATAACGGTCTCGACTGGACGAAAATCTACACCCAAGTCAAGGCTCGCGGTGCATACAACTGCTTTCAATTTTCCTGTATGTAAGTTTTCTTCCACCCAAAATCTCAGTTCCTGCTCAATACTTCCATGATGTAACGCGATGGCGCCGGCAAGATCCGGACAAGCGGTTAATAATGCCTGGTACCACATTTCACTCATTCCACGGGTATTAATAAAAATAAGTGTGGTAGTGCTTTGCATAATAATGGGAATTACCTTATCCACCAGCCGTATACCCAAATGTCCAGCCCACGGAAATTTTTCAATCTCATCAGGAAATACGGATTCGATCTGTATGTGCTTGTCGATTTTCGCAGTGACGGTTTCATGTAACGGTGCTTCAGGTGAAATGCCGGTTACACCACTTGCCGGAGAAAGCGGGGAAAGCAATACTTCCTTAGCCTGGCCGAGATTTCCTATTGTAGCACTGATGCCCCAAATCGAAGGATGGACAGCGTCGGCGTGCGGGTGGCAATTAATTATTCTTGAGAGCGCCAGTTCAACCTGCACACCCCGCTTGCTACCCAGCAACTCGTGCCATTCATCAACAGCTATAAACTTAAGTGATTTAAAAATATCCGGATAATTTTTTTGGGCGAGTAACAGGTGTAAGCTTTCAGGTGTTATGATAAGGACCTCGGGCATTTGCCGGATTTGTTTTTGCCTTTCGCTTATACCGGTATCGCCATTACGGATACCGATTTTCCAGTTCATGCCCAGTTCATAAATTACTTCTTCCATTGCCCTCCCGATATCTTTGGCAAGTGCCCGCAAAGGAGTTATCCATAAAAGCTGCAGATTGCTTTTTGTTTTTGTCCTGAAATTTTTTGGATGTTCATTAATGAAATCGATCAGGGCGCCAAGGAAAACTGAAAAGGTTTTACCACATCCTGTAGGCGCATTTACCAGGCCGGATTTTTTATCGAGGATGTGTTGCCAGGTTTCTTCCTGGAAGGCAAACGGAATATACCCTTTGGAAGTAAGCCATTGTTGAATTATTACATAACCTTTTGTTTCACCTAATATCACCAATCTAAATTAAGTTACATTTTAATTGAAACGTTATTTACTTTTTTATTTATCGTCAAAGTAATTTTATTAAAGAGGTAAAGGCTCAATCCAAACCGGTTGTGCCATGACTAAGCGTAATCGGGAGAATTTGAAAAGTGAATATTTTTTATTCACAAAGTTAAGTTACAGCCTGTTTTTGCTTATTCTTTATTCGCTGCTTTTCAAGTCTGCGAAGGTTATTTCCCATACAACTTCAATATTGCTTTTAAGTCATCAATTGTATTGATCTCATCTACACTTTTATCTTTACGCCAGCGGCTCATCCTTGGGAAACGCAACGCTACACCACTTTTGTGTCGATTGCTCGCCGCGATCCCCTCAAAGGCGATTTCAAAAACCAGTTCAGGCTTCACGGTACGTACGGGCCCGAATTTTTCAATTGAATTTCGTTTGACAAAATTATCTACCTGCGCAAATTCTTTATCAGTTAGTCCCGAATATGCCTTG
>JBDTLZ010000152.1:0-17266 GCA_039934515.1 Ginsengibacter sp. | reverse complement strand
ATGGTTTGAGTAAATGCAACATGAACGTAAAAAATAAACATTATACAGGTAAAGGTGGATCACTGGCGGCTGCGCATAATTTATAAATACCCAAAATACCTAATTCTATCTACCGACATGCCCGGTAGTATGGCTTTTTCATCACCACTATCAACTATGCCGGATATTTCCAGGCAACTAAAATTTTTTGTGACCAGGTATCCAATTTCGACAAGGGAATAGTAATTGAAATATCCATCGTAAGGAGTTGTACACGATTGATATAGTTTCGAAGAATGTGAAAAGCACCATCCACTATTTCATTTTTCTTTGAATTTCGGTAAGGTTAAGCTGAGTTCCAAGATTCCGGAATTCCGGTTGTTGCATCATGCGATTTTTATCCGTAAATCCGTATGCGACTGCCTTCAATAAATCATTGTGTGTATCATTTGCATTATTACCCCGCGCATTCACTATAGCGGAAAGGTACCATGCTTCGCTATTCGTCGAATCAGCCATTTTATAGAGTGATACAAAATAGGCGGCGTCTTCATTCCTGTTTCCTTTAACCATCTGGTTGCTGATGGAATAAAAAGCCAGGGATAAATAAGCCAGTAAGCGCTGATACATGCCGCCTTGTGCTGCCGGCAATGTAGCCTTTGATTGAAGATCCTTTATTGTGTTACTCCAATAATTTGCGTCGCCCTGTTCAAATTTTTGCGAATATATTTTTTTAAACTCCTGTTCGGAAGCAAGCAGGTTTTGTTTTGCCCGATATTGTTTTTTATAAACAGCGTTTGTTTTGAGCAACGCATCTTCTTGCCTAAACCAATTTGCATTACGGCCCAATCCATCCAGCATACTAACAGAAAGTTTGCATTCCTGTTCCGCAGCTATAGGGTTATTTTCCTTTAAATAATTATCAATTCTTTTTTTGCTATCGGCGGCAAAATTGCTGATAAATCCGTCATCTCCCGGAATTGTTTTATTATGCATTGCATCGAGCTGTAGCCCCTCAAAAGCAATGTTCATAGCATTTTTGGGAGCCCACTCATGTTTCCCTTCAAAAAAAATAATGCGATGCCTCGTTTGCGTTTTATCCAGGCGCGCATCGAATGTCACGAGGTCTGTCATGTTCATGTCTCCCTCTCCCGCTAAAGCTGTAAAGCTGAAATTAAAATTATCTGCCTGTCTTTCATCGGGCAAACCTGCACCATTTGCTATAATCCCTTGCACTTCATGATGTGTAAGGCCTACATATCCTGCTACCTTTGCACCTCCCGAAAAGCCACAAGTGTAAATGCGGGTTTTGTTAATCATTAGTCTTTTTTGTGAATCGCCATACAAATTATTCCATATCGCTTCAGTGACAGTCCAGTCATTTCCATTTTTTGAATTATTACTTCCAATCAAAATAAAATTATACTTGTCGGCCAATGCTGTGTATTTTCCCAGTGGAAAGGACCCATCACCATGAGGATCAAAAAAATAAAGTACAGGAAGCGCTTCGCCATTACCTTTTAGCGGAAGGTACAGTGCGTACGATTGGGCAGGATCATCTTTGCAAATCACACGTGATATAACCTTGCCAGGTGGAAAACTGTCGGCTACAGTCTTTTCAATGATAATAGAGTCATTTATGGCCTCATCATTTAAAGTTCCTTCCGGATTTTTTCCCGCACAGGCAAATCCCGAAAAGAACACAATTAAAAGCCTGGCCAATTGACTTGTTTGCATAAGTTATCTCTACTGAAGCAAAAATACTGCTATTTTGTTCTGCCCTTATGAATGGAAATAAGATTCCACTATTACCGCCGGGATATCAATGCACCGTTTATAATCTCCGGATGGTGACAGAAAAAAAAGAAATCATGCGATACGATGTCGTCTTATTAACAAGCGTGGCTTTACTCATTACCACAGCGTCCCGCAAAAAGGATGACAATGCAAATATTAGCTGCTCTCCTGGCACCTTACATACAAGACAAATAATGAATGCCCCGGCAACTATAAAAAAATGAGCTTCACAATTCTATTTGGTGGAAAAAGGCACAATCGACACGAGGCTACAGATTTGTGCCCTGGCGACAGAATTCCAGGTAGATACCCTTGAGGCTGTAATAAGCGGCGATGTAAAGACAACGACCCACCAATCAATTTGCTGTACCGATAATTTTATAGTCACAAAAATTTCAAGATAAAATTAACCGGCAAATTCCACTACAGTTTGTGATAACATTATTATGGCTGCGGCAACCTGTTATTATTATACATTATTTGCCGGTTATTATCCATAATTCATAAAACCAAAACAGGCATCTTTGACAAGATGCCTGTTGTTACAATTGGTTTTCACTTTTAATGATGAATCACCTTCCCGGAACCCGAAATGTATGTATTTATGACCGGGTTGCCGGTATAATATACAGAGCCACTTCCGGAAATAGTTACATCAAGACTTTCGGAGGCATTAACGTCTGTTTTACCCGAACCACTGGTGGTGGTAGTTACATAAGTGGCTGCCACATTTGACACGTTAATATCACCACTGCCACTTATCCTTAATTTTTCCGTAATAGCTGACCCCTCCACGATCCTGATATTTCCAGAGCCACTGATATTGGCATCAAGCGTCGGCGCCCATAACTTATTCACATTAATATTTCCTGAACCACTTAAAGTAAGGTCCATGTTATCTGTTGTAATAGAATCGGCAACAATAATATTTCCCGAGCCGCTGATTTTCAGGCCATGCATATCGGGAGAACTTACGTGCACGATAATGTTTTCATGAGACCGTACCAATACACCGCTTCTGAATTTGATAACCAGTTCATTATTTACAAGGTTAGTTTCTATTATATTGAGAATATTTTGCTGGGCTACAATCTCAACTTTAAACACAGGGTCTTGTTGATAAAATACATCAGCCGAAATGGAGGATGCAACAGATGTGAACCCGGCGATGGGTCTGTTTTCTGTGATAGATGGCCCCTCACCCACCACTTTCCTGCAAGAGCCAAAAAATGCAATTAGTGCAACTGAAAGCAATACTACACATAACTTTTTCATGTTCTGAAATTTATTAATTTAAAATGTTTTTTATGAATGTTTACAAACAAGGGCCTGCCTTGTTCCTGTCGGGATAACAATCCAGGAAGGGAATACCCCTACGACGGAAAATATTTTTTTTAGAAAAAAGTAATGCCGGCATTCCAACCGATCCACCCATCCACATTTTTACTAAAATTGAAATTGTGGTAACCTGGTGAAGGGATACTTACCTTATAGCCTTTTATAGAAGTGCTTTGGTTGCTATAATATACGTTAAAGGCGGGGCCACCAAAGAGACTTATGTTTTTACTAAGATGCAGGTTTAGATTCAGGGAAAATTTGTTCAGTAAATTGGTGTAACTCCAGCTTCCCAGATACAAATAACGCGAGGATAATTCTGTCGATAAAGACATTTTCCCTGAAAAAATAAAATCATGGCCAAGTCCAAATCCAAACGAATATATTTTTGAAGAATCGCTTAGGTTGATCCCACCAATGATCATGTTGTAGAGTTTTGAATTTCCCGTTTTTAAATCAATATTTGTATTCATCACTTCATTGGTATAAATCGAAACTTTATGATAACCGTGGTTTACAAGGTTTAATAAACCGATGCTATATCCTTCAGAGGTATCCGAAATGTTTATAAGCCCAATTTGCAGGCCTTTCATTTTTTTTGCATAATTAAATATACCCGCTACCTGCACACCATCAATTTCCTTCCTGCTAAAATTCCCAATCCCGGCGATCTGCACACCATTCATCTTTTTATTGGCGAAATTGCCGATGCCCGCAACCTGTAGTCCTGTTACGGCGTCGGATGCGTGATTATAGATCCCTGCTGCCTGCCAGCCTCTAATCTTTCCTTTAGTATAGTTACTTATGCCAGCAGCCTGCCAACCGCTGAGGTTATTAAAAACGGTATTATTAATACCTGCAAATTGTACCCCATTTACACTTCCGCCAACAAGATTAAACAGGCCGGCTGCCTGGAAGTATTGCACATTTTTTTTAGTGAGGTTAAAGAGGCCACCCAATTCAACACCATTGAGGCCTCCCGTATAACCACCAAATATATTGAGCGAAAAATTATTTACAATCTGTGAATTCAGATTACCGTGGGTGCTTAGTCCCGGGGTAAGAGAAACCTGGAATGGCCGGTCAGTAAAAAATTTTGCAAGATTCAGACTTTGTATCTTTTGCCTCGATGTGAGCAGGAACTTACCAGCTGCAGTCTTTTCAACCTTTACGGAATCTTTTTTTACATACAGGTATTCCGTGATTGATGAATCAGTTTCAACAGTTAGTTTTAAAGAATCAGGCGCGTAGTAGTCTGTAGGGCTGATCGTGACAATTGGGTGATTGGTATTTAAGGGCATAATGGTGATGGTAACCTGTTGGTTATATCGTGGCTGAATTACCACCGTTGTATCCTGGTAAAACTCTTTGCTCACAGTAAGCTCGGCCGTTTTATTTTTACTTTTTAATTTAATTTTAAAGTAACCATTTTCATCTGTTAGCGCAGAAGCCAGCAACCTTCTTTCATAAATACTCGCGTCGCCGATTTTTTCACCTGATTCGTCGTCGAGAACATAGCCGCTTACGGTATAAATTTTGTCCTGCGTCAGGGCTTTGTTGGTAATCAGCGACACTTTAATGGGCGCTCTTCTTATGATAATATAATTACCGCTTTCTTTATATTCATATCCATCGCCAAATAAAAAATCAAGTACCTGCTTTACGGTTTTATTATAAACAGTTACGGTAATCACACTATCCCGCTTTACTATATTAGAGTTATAGGAAAAATAAAAATCACCTTTGTTACTAACAATTTCCAGCACATTGTCAAGCCGCTGCCTGTGGACTTCAAACGAGATATTCCTGCTGAGAATATTTTGCGCATAACTGCAAAAATTAATGCCTGCGGATAGGCTAAAAATTATCAATGTTTTTTTCAAAACCATCTTTAGTTGTTTCATTACTATTATTGCAAATCTTATCTTAAAATTATTTGACCGGCTGTTTTAGTAACAGATATTGTAAAGGTCTGGCGAATGACCCCGAGGATATTATCAAGAGACTCATTATTAAAAGTAGTGGTGAGCGGCAGGTTACGCAATTCATTCCTTCCTATGACGATATTGACATCATAAGCTTCGTTAAGCACTTCTACCAATCTCCATAAGGGTGTATTATCGCATTCGAATTCTTTAGTCCGATAGTAGTTGTACAGGTTCCCAGCTTCATTTTCCTTTACCAAAGTGCTGTCTTCTTTTTTCACAAGGATTTTTTCCGCCGGACGTAGTTCAACCATCCTGTTTTTCTTTATGACCTGTACCACACCGGTCTCTACAATTACTTCCGTATTCCCGTGTATGTTTTTAATATTGAATGAAGTACCGGTCACTCTTACGGTAACATCATTTACATGAATGATAAACGGCCTGCTTTTATCAGGAGTAATTGAAAAAAACGCCTCTCCTTCTAAAGAAATAGCCCTGCTGCCGGTTTTAAATCCCCGGGGATAGGAAACTATTGAATTTTTATTTAAAGTTATTATTGAGCCGTCGGGCAAGGTGTCTTTAATGACTTTTCCCTGTGATCGTACAGCCAGTACCTGAACCTGCCTGTTGCCGGATATTGAATAAATAAGTACCGCAGCGGCACTGGCAATAATAATAAATACGGCAGCGATCCTTAACCAATAATAAGCTGTAAGCAATTTCACCGGCACCGGCTTTTTGGCCGTATCATGAATACGATTGCGGAGGCGTTCCCACGATGACGCTTCATCAACATTACTTGTTACAGCAAAACGCTTGCTTTCTTCCCATATTATTTTGAAATCGTCATAATACTTTTGATGTCTTTTGTCGGTCGAAATCCATTTTGCTATTTCTAATGCTTCTTCCCTGGAAGACTCGCCCAGCAGGTATTTGACTAACAGGTCATGATCAATATGGTAGTTTTCGTTCAATCGGAATAATTAAAAATTAGCATTAAGAAAGTGGTAAGGGGTAAAAAATCTATAAGCTTCATACGCAACAGCCGCAAGGCTTTACCCATCTGATTTTCTACGGTTTTTGGCGAAATGTCAAGTTTATCGGCAATCTCGCGGTATTTCAATTCCTCAAACCGGCTCAATTGGAAGATTGTTCTGCATTGTTCGGGAAGCTCCCGGAGTGCCTCGTGGAGCTTCAGCTCGAGCTCCTTCAGCAATACTTTTTTAGACGCGCTATCTGTTTGATTTTTCATTTCGTTAAAAGCATGTGACTGGTACCTGGTTCGAACTTTCATGTGTTTAAAATAATTGAGGCATTCGTTGTAAACGGCCCTATAGAGATAGGCGGCTATTGAACCCGAAATTGTTAGTTTTTCTGACCGTTCCCAAAGCTTGAAAAAAATATTCTGTACCAGTTCCTCTGCAAGCATATCATCTTTTACAATAGTAAATGCATACGCATGCAGGCTTTTAAAATGTGTCTTAAAAACCTGTTCAAATATTTTTTCGTCCCGTTTTGCAAGCAGCGATATGATCCCTTCGTCGTTCAATTCTATCCTTACGGTTTGATATCCCGGTTTAAAATATACAGCTTCTGTCAAGTCTTCCTTTTTATTATAACAACTCAACAACGCTTTACCCTAAATAATTTGAAAATAAATAAAATTCCGGCAACCATAATGCCCGGTAACCACATTCAAAACCGCCCGGGGAAATACCAACGATCACCTGGAGCTTCACCTACCGAAGTGTTAGTGCTTTTTCCGGCGCAACATTTTGAAGAATCGCCTGTTTAAAAACACTGATGAAAAAGTGAGTCCGCCAACAAAGCCGATCCACATCCCGGCGGCACCCATTTTAAATGTAAATGCCATCAGGCAGCCTAATGGAATTCCTACTGCCCAATAAGCAATGGCTATGTAAACCGTTGGGGTTTTTACGTCTTTAATGCCCCGCAGCAAGCCAACACCAATCGCCTGTGTGGCATCAGAAATCTGGAACACGGCCGCATAAACCATGAGAATTGACGATAGAAAGAGTACGTCCTGGTTATCATTAAAAGCCCGTGGAAGTATATTCCTGAAACATATAAAAAATAGGGCGCCAAAAAGTCCATACAAAAGGCCACTCAACAATGTACTTCGGCCAATTAATCCTATTTCCTTCCAGTTGTTTCTACCCAGGGCGTTACTGATCCTTATGGAGCCTCCCTGCGCAAGCCCCCATGAAACCATGAATGCCAGGGACGCACAGCCGATTGCTATCTGGTGCGATGCGAGCTGCACCGCGCCAAGAGTTCCGATTATAATTCCTGATACCGCAAAAGCACCGGACTCCATTCCAACCTGCAGGCTGCTTGGCACCCCGATGTGCAACAATTCTTTAATGGTGGCCCATTTTAGTTTCCACTGGTTTTTTCTTACGGCTATATATTTACTAAATACAGAATGCTTCTGTAAAACGATTATAAAAACCACCAGTATAATAATACGCGTTGTCAATGTTCCCAATCCTGCCCCGGTCAATTCCAGCCTTGGAAATCCCCAATTTCCATAAATTAACAGCCAGTTGATAAAAATATTGACAGGCAACGCCGTCAGGGAAAGCAGCATTGCCGTCCTGGTTCTTTCCAATCCATCCGTAAATTGCTTTAGAGAAATAAACATAATCATGGGGATGGTTGACCACCCCATTATTTGTAAAAATGGTACAGCCAGGATTGCCACATCGTGATCCTGGCCTAAATGAAACAAAATATCTTTACTGAAATTTAATACCAGTGAAATGATTACGGCCGCGATCGTACATATCCAGAAACCATTGAATAAATAGTGAGACACCTTCAGGCCATCTTTACGACCATGCGCCATTGATACCGTTTGTGATATTGACAGGGTCATCCCGATACCCAATACAAAAGGAATATTCATTACTGCATTCACCAATGCTGAGGCAGCAAGATGTTTGTAACTTATAGTGCCAACCATTATGTTATCAATTATACCCAGTGCCATTTGGGTAAGTTCTCCCATAATAATAGGGGAAGATAATTTCCATGTCTTCAATGCTTCAGTTCTCAAAATCATAAGGCGGCAAAGCTACCCAAATTGGAAGACAGCGCATACTGATTGTTGCTGGTGTTTTTGTAATTTAATTACGAAGAGGCTTTAGAAATTTATGAGAAAACCGATTGCGTCTCCTAAACAGATCGCTATTAATTGTATTCGTGATTGATGTCTTTGAATGACGGTGAATTGTAAACTATTTTCCCATTGATAATGGTCATTTCAACATTGATGTTATCATCAAAAATCACAAGATCCGCATCTTTTCCTGTTACAAGTGATCCCTTTTTATGCGCCAAACCTAAAATTCGGGCAGGAGTATCAGTGATCATTCTTACGGCTTCAGTTAACGGGACGCCAGCCAGGTGGAGCATAGATCTTATCAACCTGTCGGCCGTAGCCACGCTGCCTGCAAAAGAACTGCGGTCGGGCAGCTTCGCCACACCATCTTCCACAATTACCTTTAAGCCATTGTGCAGGCTTCCTAAAATGCTTTCTCCTTCAGGCATTCCCGCTGCACGCATGGCGTCTGTTATTAATGCGGTCCTTTCTGTGCCTTTAATTTTATAAACCAGCTTCAGCAATGGAGCTGGAAGATGTATGCCGTCCGCAATGATCTCGACATCCATTTCATCGATTATATAGGCGCTTTCAATAACGCCGGCATAACGGTAAGCGTTTCTCCTTGTAACACCCGACATAGCAGAATATAAATGAGTGGCCAGGGTGTACCCGCTTCCGAATGCCTCAAGTACTTCTTCATAAATGGCATCGGTGTGCGCCAGGGCAACCAGGATGCCTTTTGAACTTACATAACGCCCAAATTCAAGCGCCCCTTTTAATTCAGGTGCTGCACTCCAGCGCTTGACGCATGTTGACTGCGATAATATCTCTTTATACTCTTCAGGATCAGGATCCCTGATATATTTTGGATCTTGCGCACCCCGCTGGCTCATCGCAAAATAAGGTCCTTCAAGATGCATCCCGAGGAATTGCGAACCGTTCACATTATTCAGGTGTGCCCGCTCATATACCGATAATGTTTGCAATATCTCTTCCTTGCTTGCCGACAAAGTTGTCGGCAACATTGCAGTGGTTCCATAACGGGCATGTGTAGCCGCTATTGCAAGAAATGCCTCCTCCGTGGCATCCATAAAATCATAGCCGCCTCCGCCATGCACGTGAATATCTATAAAGCCGGGAGAAACATATTTACCATTTGCGTTAATTAGAAAAGCATCTTCAATTGCAATATCATTTTCGCTTATTCCGGTGATCGTATTCCCGGTAAGAAGCACTGTTCCATTAATTATTCCTGACGGTGTTATTATTTTACCATTGACTATTTTTAGATGCTGCTGATTCATAAAATGTCCTGCCTAAGAAGTGCTGAAGAAAATTTATCAAGGTATAAGGTACAATTTACATGCTGTTGCAAAATTGACGCGGGATACCGGTTACTTACCGGCTGTTCGATGGTATTTTTTACGGCCAGGGCTTTTCTTTCATCGGGTACTGAGCAAATAATTTGCTTTGACTTGAGGATCTGTTTTACAGACATGCTGATTGCCCGGGGAGGTACTTCTTCCAAAGAAATAAACCATCCTTCGCCTAATTGTTGTTTCCGGCATGGCTCGTCCAGTTCAACAATGATATATGGTTGTTCTGTGTCAAAGTCTGCCGGAGGGTCGTTAAAGGCAAGGTGGCCGTTCTCACCGATTCCAACCAATGCAACATCAATGGGATGTTCCAAAATCTTCTTACCAATTCTTTCACATTCGGCCTTTGCATCCGCTTCACCATTTATAAGGTAGGCAGCTTTTAATGGTGGTAGTTTTGATAAAACTCTTTCCATTAAATATTTCCTGAAACTCGCAGGATGTGTTACGGGCAGCCCGATATATTCATCCAGGTGAAACATAACTATTTTGCCCCAGTCGATATTGGTATCTGATACCAGGTGATGCAATGTTTCAAACTGGCTCGCGCCGGTCGCCAGGATAATATTGGCTGCACCATTGTCGTCAATTGCTTTTCGAATCAAAGCGGCTGCGGCGGTGCCTGCCGCTTTACCCAACTGCTGAGGGTCTCCGTATACATCGATCTTCATATATCTTTAAATTTAGCGGGGAACAAAATGAACGCAAATATGCAGCTTAATTTTATCAAAGCATATCCGGGCCTTAACAATATTTAAAATTAAGTATCTCAACCCGCATTTTCTATTACCGCTTTATCATGATAAATTTCGCATGCAGTAAGCTGGATACTTTTAAGAAGGGTGCATTTCTATACGGGAGGGTCTTAATTACACCTTAAGAATGTACAATTTCATTAGCTATTTACCTTTCCCGGTCTCCACCGGGCAGGCACCTGGTGATCCAGGCCGTATTTTCCGGCTCTATCGGGAGCAGGATGGCGCAAAAAGATAATATGATATCGTGAAGCCGCCACAGACAGCGAAGTTCTCGCCTAAATTTGCTATCAAATTTAAAATTTGCATCATAACAGGCTACCCGCATAAACGCGATGTAATAATTTTTGCACCCATTCTTTACCTCCACAATGTTGAAACTGCCATTGAATTTTATAAAAAGGCATTTAACGCAAAAGAGCTGCGGCGCCGGAGCAATTCAGATGGTAGTGTACATGTTGCAGATCCGTCTTTGACTGCGGTTACAGGCAGGGAAATATAACATACCTATTTGGACATCACCGGGCGATCGAAAAAGTATTGATTAATTAACCGACGAGGTAAAAAAACTAAAATTGCCTATATTGTACGGGTGGTTATTTATCTGATGCGCCGTGATCATTTGCCCAACCAAATTTCATTCAAACGAATTTAAAACCGCGAAGATTATTTTAATGAATTTTATACCCGGCACAAAAATAAAATCGATTCTGAATTTATATGAATTGCTTCCGGAGAATGAACGCATCATAACAGATGTGTTACGACAAATAATTTCTGAATATTTACCACCCTATTGTAAGGAAAAGCTGTCTTTTAATGTGCCCTTTTTTTATGGCCGAAGAGGCATTTGTATTGTCTGGCCAGCCACTATACCACGGGGTGGAATTAAAAAAGGAGTGTTGCTGGGATTTTGGAATGGAAACAAACTAAGGGATACCGACAACTATCTTATCCATGGTACCAACAAAAAGGTATTTTACAAAACCTTTAAATCTTTTGAGGACATTGACGAGATGGCAATCATAAAACTACTGAAGGAAGCTGTGAAGCTGGATATGCAATGGCGGTAACCCGTTGGTGCCGGAAAACATACCCATGATTGTCGTACACACACACCTCGCATTTAAATAATTACCAAATGTTTGCAATAGAAAATAAAATATCATCAACTTAAATTAAAACAAGATGGCAACAGAGGAAAAAACAACAATTACGGTAGAAACGATCGTCGATGCGGCGGTAGAAAAAGTTTGGGAATACTGGACAAAGCCCGCCCATATTACTCAATGGAACAATGCATCAGACGACTGGCATACCACACACGCTGAAAATGATTTACGTGCAGGTGGAAGCTTTAGTGCCCGGATGGAGGCAAAAGATGGCAGCTTTGGATTTGATTTCGCAGGAATCTATGACGCAGTTACAACCAACCAATATATTGAGTATACATTTGGTGACGGCAGAAATGTCCAAATAACATTTACCACCGAAGGAAAAAGCACTAAAGTCGCGGAAAGATTTGAGGCCGAGGGTACGAATCCTTTTGAAATACAAAAGGGGGGCTGGCAAAATATCCTGGATAACTTTAAAAAATATACAGAAGCAAATTAAAAGTTATGCAGTCCGCAATTAAAATCCCGGGCACTGCCTATTCTGGTTTTCATTCTTATCCAAAGCTCTAAAGGCCGGGAGTTTGTTATCGGCAAATTTCATGTAGTGATAGGTGAAAAATACTTTCGCTCAATTGCAATTATCCAAAAGCAATGCCTGAAGGGCATACCATTTTACCACCTGATCAATACAGGTAACCCACCTTACAGGTGCCTTCATCACTCAATGTCTTTGCGTATTCATTTTAAATAATAATTCATATTCCAAGCCTGGAGTTTACCTATTTTTCCCCGGAGTACTGCGGGGTTATCCCCGGTACAATAAGGTGAAAACACCCTTTCATCTTAATAAAAATTAATAAAGCTTTGTGGCAATGAAAATAACCGGTGAAGCCGGTTGATAGACTATATGGCAGGGATCAGGGACATAAAATATCAATAAATAAAGAAAAAGCTGATCATAGGTTTTATGAATACCCGTTTAAAAAAATAATAATTATGCGAAAGTCACTATTATTTCTGCAATGCCTCAACAAAAATAAATGTCACGCGTTTGTAACATTCATTGTCCCGGAATTGTTGCATGTTGTATTAACCTTTGTACGAGTGAAGGCGTTGGTAATACATAAATTTTTCAGTAAACACCTGCAACCTTATAAACTGGAATGGGTGATTGACAACAATATTTTACAACCTTTGCGGAATAGTGTAATCCCCCGACTGCAAGGATCGTACACAATGAACCAGGAATAAGGAAAATTATTATTTGGAACCGGTTGACGTTACGGGGACCTTACCTTAGTTGAATAAATACCTGCACAAGTCAATTCATAAAGCATAAAACAGGTTTCTGTATCTTCATCTTTTGAATTTTTTTTTACTAACTTTCATTTCCAATTCAATCATCCTGCTGAAATCGAACATCCGTAAATATTAGTTATTGCTGTAAGCCTTTACAGAAATTTTATCCTGTATTCTTTCGAATTCAAATTTATAATCAGGTAAACAAGCATGAGAAATCCATCATCACAAAAACCGGTACCTGTTGCTACCTATTTGCTCATATCAGGTATAAGTCTTATTGCGGCTGTCGGTATCGGTTACTACTATTTTCATTACATGAAACAAGGTGCCACCGAAAAAATGGACGACCGGGTATTTTATCTCGTACTTGTTCTTTTTGGCATGGCGGCGAGCGCGCTTATATTTGGTATAATGAATTCATATGCCACACTTAAAGGCATTCAGGCAAATGTCACCTATAAATTTACCGGCCCGGTTGTGGGTGTTATACTTACAGTGTTGGGAGGCTTTATGCTCCCCAAAGGATCAACCGATCAATTTCTTTCAATACGGGTATTTGATGAGGATAAAAATCCCGTTACACGGGGTAAAGTAACTTTATCCTTTCCTCACTACCAGCGCGAGGCCGACATCAATGAAAAGGGCTTGGTCATATTTCCTGAAATTCCCAATGATCAGATACGGAGTAATATCATCATCAATGTAGTTAGTGATGGCTATGCCAGCATGAATATAGATACACTGTTAAATAATTTCGATCCTGTAACGCTTGTACTGAAACAGGCT
Source organism: Ginsengibacter sp. (assembly GCA_039934515.1). Lineage (GTDB taxonomy): Bacteria > Bacteroidota > Bacteroidia > Chitinophagales > Chitinophagaceae > Ginsengibacter. The sequence continues at coordinate 3,766 of JBDTLZ010000152.1, read as the reverse complement.
AAAATCATACGGGTGCTGGGCACCGTTAAAGATGCAGCAGACAGGCCTATCAAAGATGTGGATGTAGTTGTTGATGGAACTCCCTATGTTGCAAAAACAATCAATGATGGCAGTTTTAACATCCCGTTACCCGGGTATCATTTCGGAGACAGGATTACCATCGTTACGTCTCACCCTGCCTACGAGGATAAAACAAAAGAATATGAAATTGAATCAGGTCAAATAGATAAAATTGAATTCGTCTTAAACCCATTGCCCGCTGATAATTCTAAACACAAAAAAAAATGAAGCCAGTAATATTGCTTACCACAGTACTTATTATTTTTTTCAACACTGCCCGTTCACAGGAAGTGATAATTAAAGGTACCCTGAGATGTATCAATAATGGAACTACTTCTACAAGGGGTGCAGTTAATATCATTATCATCCCGTCGTTCAATCCCAAGGCTGCTGTGGCTACTACTACAACTCCACAAGGATTTTTCCAGGTTAATACAGGATGGAATGCAAAGGATTTGCAGGACAAGGATGTATCGTTATACATTATTACCAAATGTTCCAGTTGCAAAAAAGTACAGCGGGTATTTATTTCTGAAGACCTCGACAAGCGCAATACCGATCCAACAAAGATGTATGTTACGGTAAAGGGCTGGAAGATATTAGAGAATTGCAAGGAGTCAGAGCTTCCTGATATCATGTCTGAACAACTGCTTGACTCTGCGCACAGGTTGCCGCCACTCGATATCAGTGGCAACGCCCCCGGCAGTGTCGCGATGTCACCGGTTTCATTTATCAATCTATTTCAGAAATTGGTTTCTATAGCTGCTACCGGCGTAAATTCAGGTTTATTTAAAGTTATTAATATACCAGCAGGTAAGATTAAATACGGTACATTCCTGCATTCGTCTCCCATGACCAACACGGACAATACCGGCTTTAATTTTGCGCCCTCGCGCAACCTCTCTGAAGCAGTTTTTTGGAACGCATCTGCTATTGCGTTTAGCCGTAAGCCGTACAATGTAAGCCTGCTGGCAAATTTTAAGAATAATATAAAATTGTCCGGGTACCAGCAAATTACCAATAAACTGTATCTCGGCGTCGGCGGCATCTATACCAAACAAGATCAATCCAGGGTGGTACTGTATGACCAGGTAAACGATGTGGATTTAAGTAATACATTCCCGATACCGCACCCCGAAAAACTAGAAGAATTTGCAGTCTTTGTAGCTCCGGTTTACCAGGTGAGCAACCAGGTGAGCGTAGGCGTCACTGTTAAATCTGTATGGCAGCATTTTAATAACCCGAGCCTTCTTGCGCTGGAGCAGGATAATGGTATTTTATATGATTTTTTTGATGACGATAGCATAAAAAAGCAACACATTGATGTAGACCTCTCTTTGACTTATAAAATAAGTAGTTCCTTACAGGCAGGCATATCCGTAATGAATGTGGCGGGCACCAAATTATATGGTGATATGTTTGTGCCGGATTCTGCAAATCAATCGTATGTGAATCAACGTGCCTATGCCGCCGGTCTCACGTATAAAATGGGAAGGCTTAATGTAGGTGTTGATGCATTGTTTACCGATAAAGAATTTTATGACGCTTCGTTAGGGGTAAATTATGTACCGTTTAATAATGGAGTTATTGCAGCAGGATATGCTTTTAAACAACAAAGCTTTTCTCTTTCTTTCAGGCTGAAACATTTTAGAATTGCCTATATCAATGATAACAATCTCGTTGTAAATGAAGTGAAGGTTTCAAAAAATAAACTTTTTGACGGAAAGATTTACTCGGGTTTTATTTTTGATTTTTGATAATGATAATATCATAAAAGCGAAATGCAGTGGGCTATGATCTCTTCATTTTTCCTCATCCTTCTATCCGGCTTTCCCTTTCAATCTTTTGGCGCGAAACTGTTGACAGATTAAATCAATAAAAACGCCAAAAGGATTTCCAGTACGATCCGGCAGCCCATCATCTACGTTCAATAATCAACAACAACTGCACTGCTTCAATTTTTTGGACGCTCCACATTTATCCAATTTTAAAAACACAATTTCAACACAGGTGGGTTACCGGCCTTGAATTGCTACAGTAACAGGTTGATACCTATAAGCAATTACCCTGGCGCCATTTTGCTGCGCCGGGATCCAAGCCGGACCCTTTCTTATTGCATGTATCGCAATCTCAGCAAGCTTGGTTCCTTTCATGGTAGTGGCTTCAACCTGGCTTACTTTTCCTGTTGTATCCACAATAAACTTTATTGTGCAGGTGCCATAATCAGCCTCCGTGAACTCATCAATACTGGCTCTTACAGCTTCACCTACATATTTTGACCATTCGGCGTCGCCTCCCGGAAATGAAGCTTCGATTTCAACTGGAATAAAGGACAGATCTTCCTTCTTCCTCTCACCTGTTTTCGCCACAACCTGGGTACCTGGCATGTTTAGCGGTGGATTAATAACACCTATGTCTTTAATGCCGTCACTTGTTATTACATCTATTTTACTAACCATAATCTTATCTACATCTGCTGGTGGCGCCGGAACAAATTTATCTTTTACGATTAATGGGGTGAAAACAACGATGGTTGCCACGTGTGGGGCTGGTAACGGCAACAAAGGAGGCGGAGGTGGCGGTTCAACAAATAACTTATGCAGTACTACATCGGGACCGTCCATAGGCTTTACATTCTTTGAAGAATAGTGCCTGGCAATTGCGTATGTGGTAAACACAATTCCAATTACCGCAATAGTAATGACAAGAGAAACCGAAATTCTATTGTTGTAAGATTTTCTCAAATCATAAGCTCCGTAGGCTTTATTTTTTCCGTCGAATAAAATATCCAGGAGGTCAGCATTTAAAATTGAAGCAGTATCCATGTTATGTATTTCCATATGAGATACATGGATTTTAAATATTCCACAAATTATTTTAGAAAATTAATCGCAACTATTTCTAAAGCCGTAGCAACCGATAGTTATTTACGATGCGCTATACGAACGATTGGCATGTTGAATGCCAATGTTTATGGAGCCGATACCAATGAAAGCGCACAGGACGGGTTTATAAAAAAAATTTATTTCTAAGTGCTAATAGGGTAATTTTAAAAAATCTCTAAAAAAAGATATTATGAAAAATGTATTTCTCTTGTTGGTTAGTTTAATAACTACCACATTGCTTCCCGCACAAGATAGCAAATTGTTTAACGGCAAAGACCTTACCGGCTGGACCATTCACGGCACTGAAAAATGGTACGTTGATAAGGGTGAACTGGTTTGCGAAAGCGGACCGGATAAAGAATATGGTTACCTGTCAACTGACAAAAATTATAAGAATTTTATTCTTGAGCTGGAGTTCAAACAGGAAGCCAATGGAAATAGCGGGGTATTTATACGATCAGGAATTGAAGGAACGAAAATTAGTGGATGGCAGGTGGAAGTAGCTCCAGCTAACCTTCATACAGGGGGGATTTATGAATCGTATGGAAGAGAGTGGCTGATACAACCCAAACCTGAAGACGAAAAAATTCTAAAAGAGGGAAGCTGGAATAAGCTAAAGATAAAAGCCGTTGGAGATGAAGTTACTACCTGGCTCAACGGCCATCAAATGGTTTATTTGAAAGATGAAAAAATCGGGCAGGGCGAAGGATTTATTGCCCTGCAAATACACAGTGGTGGCGGAATAAAAATCAGGTGGAAGAATTTTAAGATTAAGGAATTGTAAGGCTAAACTGAAATTGATGACTTGTAGATTATTTTAA
>JBDTLZ010000151.1:0-3327 GCA_039934515.1 Ginsengibacter sp. | reverse complement strand
GCTTTTGGATGAAATTTAATATTGTATTTTTTTCACACCGTATTTGAATGAAAGATATCATATCCTCTGCAAAAAAAACAATTGAAATTGAAGCCCGGTCAATTTTGGAGCTATCCGGCCTGGTCAATGAGGATTTTGAAAAAGCGGTGACAACTATCAACAATTGTAAAGGCAGGCTTGTGGTGAGTGGGATAGGCAAGAGCGCCATTATTGCGCAAAAAATTGTTGCCACACTTAACAGTACCGGATCTCCCTCGATCTTTTTGCACGCTGCGGATGCGATCCATGGCGATATCGGGATGGTGCAACAGCAGGATGCGGTGATGATCGTGAGTAAAAGCGGCGACAGTCCCGAAATAAAGATTTTAATACCGCTTATCAAAAACTTCAACAATACGATTATCGCCATGTGTGGTAATATGCAAAGTTACCTGGCCAAAAGCGCAGATATCATTTTAAACACAACTGTGTCGGAGGAAGCTTGTCCGAATAACCTGGCACCCACCAGCAGCACGACTGCCCAAATGGTAATGGGAGATGCCCTGGCTATTTGCCTTATGGAAATGAAGGGCTTTAGCACTGCAGATTTTGCTAAATTTCACCCTGGAGGTACCTTAGGAAAAAAACTTTACCTGCGCGTTGGCGATCTTTTTGTTAATAATGAAAAACCCTCTGTAAGGCCGGAAAGCCTTTTAAGAGATGTTATCATAGAAATTACAAAAAAGCGTTTGGGCGCCACTGTTATACTTGATGAAGAAGATAATATCCTGGGGATAATCACCGATGGTGATTTAAGAAGAATGCTTGAAAAGGATCTTTCACCGGCGGAGGTGAGGGCTAAAGATATCATGACGCCGGATCCAAAAAGTATAGAAAGCGTGGCGCTGGCGGTTGACGCGCTTGACCTTATGCGCAAAAAAAATATAACCCAGCTTATCGTAACTGAAAACAACAGGTATGCGGGTATTGTACATTTACACGACCTTCTGCGTGAAGGGATCATTTAATTATACCAAATGAATAAAAATAATTATGTAGCCATTATGGCCGGTGGAATTGGAAGCAGGTTCTGGCCGGTAAGCAGGTTGGATTATCCCAAACAATTTCTTGATATCCTGAACCAGGGAAAAACGTTGATCCAGGCAACCTATGACCGTTTTGCACAATACATTTTAAATGAGAATATTTATGTCGTAACCTCTGCTCAATATAAGAATATTGTTGCAGAACAACTGCCACAACTCCCCGTTGAAAATATTTTATGCGAACCCTCCCGCAAAAATACAGCACCCTGTGTTGCTTATATTTCTTATAAGCTGCATGAATTGAATCCCTGGAGCAATTTAATTTGCGCACCGGCAGACCATCTTATTTTAGATGATCTTTCTTTTATAAAAGTGAGCCTCCAGGCACTTGAATTCACAGAAAAAAACAATGCCCTTATAACCCTTGGTATTAAGCCGCTTCAGCCAAATACAGGGTATGGATATATTCAACACGAAGAAGTTGCCGTTCAGGATAATATTTATAAAGTAAAAACCTTCACTGAAAAACCAGATATAGAACTTGCAAAAAAATTTCTTATCAGCGGTGATTTCCTTTGGAATGCGGGGATTTTTGTTTGGCGCACTGAAAATATTATTAAGTCTTTCGAAAAATACCTGCCGGAGATCCATGAGGTTTTTGACGGTGCAAAAAAAGATTTGATAACAGCGGGGGAAAAGGCCGCCATAGACATGATCTATCCACTTTGTGTTAACATTTCTATCGACTATGGTATCCTCGAGAAGGCCGATAATGTTTATGTAATTCCTTCGGAGTTTGGTTGGAGCGATCTTGGAACCTGGGGCAGCGCTTATGAAAATCTTGAAAAAGATTACATGGAAAACGCCGTTGCCGGTGATAATGTTATCTTATTTGACTCAACAAAAAATGTAGTGCATTCTCCCGACAATAAACTGATTCTTTTACAAGGCCTCGATGATTTTATTATTGTAGATACCGAAGATGTTTTACTCGTTTGCAAAAGAGACAAAGAGCAGCATATTAAAGAATACCTTTCTGAAGTAAAAAGAAATAAAGGAGATAAGTTCCTTTAATTGATTGGCTCGCGATTCGCCTGGTAATGCTTTGTCATAGCAACCTGTATCACCTGTGTACTCTTTTATATTAAGGAATGTATATTTTTGATAAAACGATACATTTTGCCAACACCCGCCATCAAAAGCAAACTTCCCCATACCGGTCAAACCATTTTTTCGGTTATGAGTTCGCTGGCTATAAAACACAATGCCATAAATCTTGGGCAGGGGTTTCCTGATTTTCAGATGAATGAAGATTTAATTGAGTTGGTAAATAAAGCCATGCATCGTGGGCACAATCAATACGTTCATATGAACGGACTGGATATTTTACTGGAAAGTATCAGCGATAAAATTTCATTTTTATATAAAAAAAATGTTAACCCTCAAACAGAAGTTACTGTTACCCCCGGCGCAACATATGCAATTTATACCGCGCTCACATCGGTTTTGCGGCCTGGTGATGAAGTTATTGTTTTCGAGCCGGCATATGATAGCTATATACCCAACGTGGAAATAAATGGGGCAAAGCCGGTCATCCTTCCGCTTACTTTTCCGGGGTATACAATCGATTGGAATAGGGTAGCAGAAAATATTACACCTGCCACACGGATGATCATTATAAACTCACCGCACAACCCAACCGGCAGTATCCTTACTAAAAAAGATATGGAACAGCTTACCCGGATTGTTTCAGGAACAAATATTTTAATAGTAAGTGACGAAGTATATGAACACCTTGTCTTTGATGGGTTGCAGCATGAAAGTATTTTAAAATACCCCGCGCTTTTTGAGCGCAGCTTTGTTTGTTTTTCTTTTGGTAAAGTATACAACTGTACTGGCTGGAAAATTGGCTACTGCGTTGCACCGCAACCTTTGATGGCAGAATTCAGAAAAGTTCACCAGTTCAATTGCTTCTGCTGCAATTCTACGGTACAATACGCACTTGCCGAATTTCTAAAAGAGAAAGAAATATACCTGGGGCTGGGAAATCTTTTACAAAAAAAAAGAGACTTCTTTGCGAAGCAAATGGAACAAACAAAATTTAAAGCCCTTCCTTCACATGGCAGTTACTTCCAGTTGTATGACTACTCGGCAATAACTGGTGAAAGCGAAAATGATTTTGCCCTCCGTCTTACAAAAGAAGCCGGTGTGGTAAGTATTCCTACCTCAGCCTTCTATAAAAATGGAAAAGAAAATAAAGTATTAAGATTCTGTTTTGCCAAAAAAGAAAGTACGCTCGAGG
>JBDTLZ010000150.1:0-4571 GCA_039934515.1 Ginsengibacter sp. | reverse complement strand
GAGCCATGTCTGCACTGTGTTCCCGGGCAAGTGCATTTAGTTCTTCACGGATAATTAATCCAGGCAAGCCGTTCGATCTCCTGAATTGATTCGTTTGAATTAAAACATCCTGTACAATGCCGGAACTATTTTCCCGCGTAAAAGAATCAAGAGTGGCAAAAAGAGTCAGACAAAAAAGGGTAGCCAATAAATAGGAGCGTTTCATTTCAGGGTAGGGTTTGCTTTAAAAAGGCAAGTTTTGTACCAAAGGAGACAAATTTATCAGCCCTGCCTATTTTTATTGTTAAAATAAAATGAATTTGCCTGCATGGAAAGTGGTTTGCAACAACGGAGATAGAACAAAAAACAGCAGCAAAAATCGGCAGCGTTCTATATATCGGTTGTTCAAAGCGTGAATATTCTGAAATAAAACATCCTATCACTCGCCTTGCTTTTCCTTTCTGTATTTATTAAACAGGTCGAGCTTAAAACTTACGTTACCGTCAGATCCCGTTCTTCCCCTGATGAAAATACTTCTTGCTTTTTTATCAATACCAACATTTTCCGGGTTATAATCGGCGCCACGCTTTTTTAAATTGTTTAAAGGAACCTGGATACTGATATCTGTGTTTCCTTTCATGCTATAGATCCCTTCTACAAAAAAAGAAAATACGGAAGACTGGATCTCCATGCGGTTGATCTTTATATCCCTGTTTCCTACTTCAAGGATGTCTCTTAATTCTGCAAAACGAATATTATTGAAATCCCTTTTTTTAAATAAAAAGTTCTGCAATTTTTTTACCGGCTCATAATTTATAAGTGCGCCGTCTTTTAATGAAAAGTCAATAGTACTCTTAACGCTTGCAGGCAATACGTTGCCATCTTCATCAAGGCCAAGAGAAGCATTAATTTTTGCCGTCAGTTTTCCGTCCAGGTTCTGCGACAGGATTGCATCCTGGCCAAAATTGTCAAAAGCATCCAGCACCTTGCTTACATCCACATTTTCCATAGATGTATTTAATGTAGCCAGCAGGTAATTTGCTTCCTGGTTCAATAAAGAACCACTCATATGGATACTGCCGCCTGCGTGATCCATACTCACATTGTTAATGATATACTTGTTCGATAATAGTGAAATGTCGGCATTTACATTACTGGCTTCAAATTTTTTATAGTTAAGACTTGCCGCATCCAGGTTTACATGCAACATGGCTTTTTCCAGCACCTCATCTATGTTTGATGCGGCAGATGCCAGTTTGGTTTTGCTGTTGGATGGAGCTGTAATATTTTTACCCGGTTTTAATAAAAAAATGAAGGCGCTCAAATTCAAAGAAGGAGTAGAAATCGTCCAGTCAATGGTTGCTTTACCAGGCTCGGTATTGATAAGTGTAAGCAGATTTTTAGCCTGCCCCTGCATCAGTATCTTATTATTAAATACAACACATCGAAGGTTTTTAACCAAAACATCCGAATTTTTAAATACCAGCTGCCCGCTTACATTTTTCATCGATACGTCTCTTGGTGCATATAATACGGTGCCATTTTTTAATGACACTGTTCCGTTTATAAATGAATTGGTATTGTTATTTTTTTCAATCGGCCCCTTATAGGTTAAATTAACAGAACCTTCGCCGGATTGTATTTGCAGAAAATTACTTCCCGCAATATCATTCAGTTTCGTTAACGGAAAATCAGATTCCAGGTCGCACGTAAGTACGGGCTCGAATAAATTTAAAATTTCAATATTGCCCGATTTAACAGGCATCCCACGCCACTCGGCAGAAAAGTTACTGTTATTTATTACTGAATTGGGGTCCAGCCTTGGCACGCCTTTTACATATTCATTCGTAAAATAACCCGTAAAGGAGGCATTGTCAAAGTCGAGGAACGGGGTTTTTAAATGCGTTTCCTTTACTACCCAGTTGATATAGATCAATGGCTCGCCTCCATTCAAAGGTCCGTTGATGCTGACGTCGACATCCAATGGTTTATCCAGGTCTACCAATGATAAGGATGAGTCGATCCTGTGCGGCACCATGGATTTCCCTTCACTGTAAAGAATATTGCGGGTATGTGCACGGAGAATAAACTGCGGTGCTTCGCCTTTAAGGTCGAAGCGGCCCGATAAGTTAAACGGCTGTCCGGATAGTTTTATATCAATGCTGTCAAACTGCAACTGGCTCGATTGCTTATTAAAGGCCAGTTCAAATTTGCCGGTAAACTTTTTTTCTTTTAAAAAAGTTCCACGGGGTACGTTAAATGCCATGCTGTGCATGATAATATCCGCTTTTACATCTAATAAAAAAGAAACATCATTCTCGTCAAGTTTAATGTTAAGATCATTTATAAAATAGCTATGCAGCTTTTCTTTTTTCCTGTCGTCGATAATAAAGCTTACCTCTTTTAATTTCACTGACTTTAATTCATTTTTGCTTTCAGCGCCCTTGCCGGCGGTGCTATCTTTTTTTTGTTGAAGTAAATAAGTATTGGTATAGCCACTGGTGTCTGTGTACATATAGACTTCGCCTTTTTCTATAGATATTCCGTTGAGGGGTGCCTGCTTTTTTATAAGCAGCATAATACTTATCCGGGCGAATAGATGCTCCGCATGGAAAAAGCGATGTTTGTGTTGTGCAAACATGCTATCGCTGATACTGACATTATTCAGCAGCACCGAAACTTTGGGAAACTGGCTGAAAAAACTTAATTCGACGTCTTCAACAGTAACCTTGCCATTCAATTTTTTTCCAATATCATCCGTAACCTGTTTGATGATAGATGCTTTATTGATGCTGACATAAGCATATACCGCAATGTATAAAATCAGCAAAACCACAAAAATTATTTTGAAAGCTTTAAACGCGATATTCAGAAACTTTTTCAAATATGAAATTTGGATTTATTATTAACCATTATTGAATACCCGGTAAAATTTCATTTAGCCGCACTTATTTAAATCTTTCTCCATGATTGGGCAATCTAAATAACACTGCATTCCTTTTGCATTTGTCAATCGCAACAATAATATTTTCAGATAATATTGCGAATACAATGCCCATTTTAAATAATCCCATACAACCATTTAAAAACAGGCCTTTGCAGGAACAAGCCGTGCCTGTTCTTTTAAATGGTTATAACCCATTACCGGTCTGGCCTGCGCTGCCGACCGGTGAACCGGTGATAGAACGGGCCCTGCCCTGATCCTATAAACGATCTGGCATTTGTAATTTTAATTCGTGTAATCCGTTCCTTAAAAATGCGTGCTATTGTTAAAGTGAGGAAGGTATTGCCCATATTAGATTTTACAATATTTATTAAATTGCAAGATTGTTTGAACCATTGATTAATAAATTGAACGGATTAACGAAATCGAAATCAGGCCCCTCATATAAATCAGGTTCAATCAGCAGTTCGGATATTTAGAGAGGCTGCCTGCCAAGATCCCGTTCCTATAACCACCATAGTCACTTTATCAACCGCAGACGGGGCTGATACCCGCCGTCAGCGGTTGTAAACCCTGACTGCAGTGGTTTTTTTTTCGGCGACTTCACAATTACGAGACATTTCGAAAATCATTTTTAAACAGCTTCTTAAGAAAATCCCAAAACTTTGCAACTAGCTCGTAACGGGATCATTGTTCGGGTTCAATAAAGCAAAATACTGCAGGCTGATAAACCGGCCATTCTTAATTTCACAGTTCTTACGGGTTCCTTCATAATCAAACCCCAGGCTTGTTAAAAGTTTGGCACTCCGCCCGTTACCATCTTCCACAACCGCTTCAATGCGATGGATATCTAAATTATTAAATGCATATTGTATAACTGCAGTAACACATTTACTCATTATGCCGGCACCCTGTTTACCTGGCAGCAGCCAATACCCGATCTCAATATTTTTATGTTCTTTGTGCCAGTTATTAAATCCGCAGGCGCCAATTAAATCAGCGGCATTGTCTTTATAACAAATCGCCCACCAGGTGCCGGTTTCGTTTGTTAACAGGTCATTATAAAAATCCATTTGAGCAATAGAGGATTCCAGCGTTGCATAACAAACTCCATAATATTTGATAACCTCCGGATGGGAAAGCCCCTCAAATATTTTGGATTGATCAGCAGCAATAATCTTCCTTAACAAAAATGGTCCGACACTTATTTCAGGGAACATAATCTTTTATTGATGAACAAAAATAGATACAGAAATTAAATTGGATCCCAATTTTGTTTGAAAGATCATTTCTTATCGGAAAAATGGATTTTCAGCGGCTTTAATGCCGATAGCATGTACCAATTGGGAAAAGTGGGGTAAGGGAGATTGGTTAAAAGGGCTTGTTTGTGGGATGTTGTGTGGGTATAGATAAGGAATAAATATGTAAGAGGTATTTCCGTTGTTCCTGGGGCTCCCGTACTATCATTCCGGAGGCACTATTCTTCTTAAATGACAATCAATGTTGAGGGATCGCCTGGGATTATAAATATTTGATCCCTATTGCCCCCGTCCCCTAAAGGGGAGTTGCTCGAACACTCTGCCATTTCCCCATCATCTCTTAAAAGATGTCATTGAAAATAATAATATTTGAAGTAGTATCATTAATG
>JBDTLZ010000149.1:0-1932 GCA_039934515.1 Ginsengibacter sp. | reverse complement strand
AAACCAATGAAATATCGATATGGGAACTATTGCCAACTTTTATTCTTTGAACCGGGTATCCAACATGCGAAAATAATAGTGCAGCCTTAGCAGGAACTTCAATTGTATAGGTACCGGTATTATCAGCCGTTGTGGTAGTATAAGTACCTTCTATTGTCACCGTCACCCCCGACAGGGCCTCACCGGTATTTGAGTCGGTGACTTTGCCGGTAACTTTTTTCGTTTGCGCCCATGAACCTGACACGAACAAAAATGTACCCAACAAGGCTAAGCAGGCCTTCTTAAGTAACGGATACATTCCAGGATAACTTCTTATTACAGGTTTCTCCAATATGTTGGTAGAATAAATTTTCATTCGCATAAATTTTGAGTGTAAAAAAATTGGCAGTTAATTATCACCATCTTTAATTGTAAAGCGGGGGGTTTTTAAAACAATCAAATGTAAACGGGATAACCCCTCACTTTCTACCCTATATTGATTTATAAGTACCCTATTTTGTAGTAGATTTACAATATCAATGTCGTTTGTAAATTTATTGAAGAGAATTACCACAAAAAAATAGCACTTTGAGCTATTTCAAAGCTGGTAAATATGAGTGAAGAATATTTTTCATGATCTTTCAAAAAGATCATGAAGAAATCATTTTTTGAATACCTGGATGAATTCAAAATCAATAAGGCCTGCAGGCTGCTTATAGAAACTGATAAACAAATACGTGAAGTTTGTTATGCGTCAGGATTTGAGAGTATTCCTTTTTTTTACCGGCAGTTTAAAAAATTTAAAAACTACCAGCCTAAAAATTACCGGATCATTTTTCAAAGTATCTCAGGCTAAAAAGCAAGCGCAGTATAACGGATAGTCTCCATCATTTTAGGTATGTCAGCCGTTTCTGAAATGCTATTTATTAATGTTCTTTTGTAAAACCTGTATCGGGCCGCTGTTTTTGGAAATAATAATCGTTGTTCCTTTTTTACTTTTAAGTGTAACCATATCTCGGACATCCCCTTGTACAAGCAGCCCCGATTGCTCCATTTTTACGGTTGTAAAATTTCCTTTGGCATCGCCTTTTAAGAGGCACCCAATACCTGCATCACTTCTACCCTGCTGTACCCGGAAAGGGAAAAAATTTCCTGTGAGAAGCACGTCTTTGTTACCATCTCCATCGTAGTCATCATAGGTAATTCCCTCCACCATACTAAACTGCGCTTCCAACGGTAATGGCTTCAATTGAAACTGATTTTTCCCATTATTTATCAGCAATGAAGAGTGAGTGGTATGAATATAAAATTTAGCGGATTGGGAGATTTGTTCGGGAGAAAACATGCTTTCAATGGTAGCGTCGGCAAAATCGGCATACCGCAAAAACTTTTTATTTAATTCAGGCATCTGCTCAGCCAGCTCATCGCGCGAATTAAATGGGTAACTTTTGTCCTGGACATACCATGTCAACACCGGGTCAACACGGCCGTCACCATTAAAATCATTTGCATAAATGGTTAATGGCTTTTGCCGAGAAGCTTTGAAAGAAGTGTTGTCACCCAGGTTACCTAGAACAAAATCAATGTCTCCATCATTATCTACATCTGCCGGTATGATTTTATTCCAGAAGCCCCCGGTATTTTCAAGCCCATACTCCTTACTGTAATCCCGTAATTTGCCTTTATCGTTATGATAAATCTTTAACCCTGTCCATTCACCTACAGCCAATAAATCATCCCAGCCATCTTTATCAACGTCATACCACACCGCGTCTGTTATCATTCCCGCATCTTTGAAAGCCGGTGCGTTCCCGCTGGTAACGTCGGTAAATTGAATAGCGTTCTTTTTAGAATCATTCCGAAGTAACAGGCTTGTTTGTGAAAAAGGAAAATTACCGGGTACTACCCGTGTGCCAATAAAAAGATCCAGGTCGCCATCGTGATCATAATCGG
>JBDTLZ010000148.1:0-12464 GCA_039934515.1 Ginsengibacter sp. | reverse complement strand
TTACAGATGTAAGCGGAGCCACCACTTCAGCGACGGTGCAGGTTACAGTAAATGCAGCCAATATTCCACCTATCGCTAATGCGGGCACAAACCAAACTATAAAACTCCCCACAAATACAGCGATGCTCACCGGAAGTGGCAGTGACCCGGATGGCGTTAGTGTTACGTATGCATGGAGTAAAGTGGGCACAACTCCAACAGGAGGCGCTATTACATCCCCTACAGCAGCTTCAACCCAGATCACCGGCCTTGTGCAGGGCACTTATCAATTTAAACTGAACGTTACAGATGTAAGCGGAGCCACCACTTCAGCGACGGTGCAGGTTACAGTAAATGCAGCTAATGCTCCGCCGAAGGCAAATGCCGGTATCGATCAAACCATATCATTGCTAATTACCAATTCAGCCACATTAAACGGTACTGCAACAGACACTGATGGAAATATAACCGGAACGATCTGGACAAAGATATCAGGACCTGCATCAGGCACGATAACCACCGCAAATGCTCTTATAACGACTGTAAAACCTCTCTTAGCCGGCTTATATAAATTTCAATTGAAAGTTACTGATAACAAATCCGCGACAGGACTTGATACTGTTCAGGTTACTGTTGTGGCCAACATTGCGCCGACAGCAAATGCCGGTGCAGACCAGGCAATAAAGTTACCAACCAAAACGGCATCTCTTATTGGTACTGGTACCGATCCCGATGGAACTATAGCCACCTACCAATGGGCAAAGATATCAGGCACTTCATCAACAATCACGACACCTAAAGCCAAAAACACAACTATAACGTCGCTTCAACTGGGAACCTATAAATTTTCATTAACAGTAACGGACAACAAGGGTGCTACCGGTAAGGACACGATTCAAATCGTGGTTGCGCAGAGTGTTGCTGCACGTACTGATGGAGTTGCACTGAGTGGTGAGGCTGAAGTTGATAATGTAAACATTAGTTGGACTGCTGCCAATGAAACCGATGTTGCAGCGTTTGAAGTTGAAAAAAGTACCGCAAACGCATGGGAAACAATCGGATCAATACGATCAATAGGTGGTGATGTATCTGGCAGGCATTCATTCAGTGACTATCAGCCTGCCGATGGTTTGAATTATTATCGCCTTAGAATTGTTGATAGTATGGGTCAATTTGTTTACTCGAATATTCTTAATGTAGAATTTAAGGGCAGGAAGAATATTATGCGTCAAAATGTTCCCAATCCTTTCAGCGCCACCACCATTATACCCTACGAGGTCTCAGGTAAAGCTTTGGTAAAAATCGTTGTATATAATACCGAAGGATACCAGGTGGCTGTATTGGTTAATGAAGTCAAGCTTCCGGGTTCTTACCAGGTTCAATGGAATGCTGCTAATATTCCATCAGGCAACTATTATTATATGCTGGTCGTCGGTAACACCGTGTCAACAAGAAAAATGTTAAAGCTTAATTAAAAAATTGCTATTTGTAACCCCGAAGACGAACCGCATATATCTTTTAAACAAATGAGTTTGTAAGCTTCGTAGCAACTGGATAATGCCGTTATAATAAGATGAATTTATCCTTTACAAAATTTATCGGGTTTAATATAACGGCAACTTTTGCTATTGCTTAAGATAGGATGAATGGAAGGCAGGCGTCGCAATCAGCCGGGTAATTTTTTCATTAATAAAACCTACGTTCTTCCAGTGAGAAAAGGAAAGAATATAGATCGTTATTTTTAAATAGCGTTTTTTTAATACGCTTCGGTGTTGTTTGGATTTAAAAAATCCGTTGATAGATATCAACCGGGTTTAAGTATAGACACCCGGTATTGCCCGGGAATAAATGGTTACTTCGTGGTTAAACTTCTTTCAAACCATTTTCCGGTATAAATTGCAGTGAACTTATCCAACTTCTTTTAGGGCATCATATTTACGGCAAGATCAATACGGGTAAATTCCCGAAACAAATCAAAACCTGCATTACCTGCTTTTTATTGAAAACAGCAGTGATCCGGGATGTCCAACAGGATTATATTAAGATATTTGACAAATAATAATTTTTATTTGTCATAGAATTTAAAGCGCAGGTTTATACAATAAAATATTTTGCTGCAAATGAATGTAACCTTCATTGTAGGTTCGTAAAGCGATGTATCTTTAAAAAATATTTTGCGATTTGCTGATTGAATACCAACAAATATTTAGATCCCGGAAATTTAATCAATCATTATTTATAACTATTATTTCATTAAAAGCACATTCATATTCAAATGAAAAAAATCCTTTTCCTGTTTTTGACAGCATCCGTTCTGTGTTATTTTTCGTGCAATACTAAAAAAAACGGCAACCCGCGGGTTCTCTTATTTACAAAGACAACGGCTTTCAGGCATTCATCAATTCCTAATGGAATAGCTGCTATCATTAAATTGGGACAGGAAAACGGTTTCCAAGTAGATACGACAGAAAATGCGGAACTATTTGTTGAAGATTCATTAAAAAATTATGCGGCAGTCATATTTTTAAACACAACAGGTGATGTACTCAATTTTAAGCAGGAAGTGGCTTTTGAACGATATATACAGGCTGGTGGTGGTTTTGTCGGGATACATTCT
Organism: Ginsengibacter sp.; assembly: GCA_039934515.1. Classification (GTDB taxonomy): domain Bacteria; phylum Bacteroidota; class Bacteroidia; order Chitinophagales; family Chitinophagaceae; genus Ginsengibacter. The sequence continues at coordinate 9,868 of JBDTLZ010000148.1, read as the reverse complement.
GCAACAGATACCGAGTATGACTGGGGATGGTATGGAAGATTGGTAGGCGGATATTTTAATGGCCACCCCAGACCCCAACAGGCCAGGTTTATTATTAAGGATAAAGATTTTTTAGCTACAAAATTTTTTACTGACACTGTGTGGCAACGCACTGATGAATTATATAATTTTAAGAAACTGAACCCCGATGTTCATGTACTCATAACGATTGATGAGAAATCTTATGAAGGCGGTACAAATGGCGCCTTTCATCCAATGAGCTGGTATCATGATTATGATGGAGGGCGCGCATTCTACACCGAACTTGGCCATACCGAAGAATCTTATACTGAGGCCAGTTATCTTAAACATTTACTGGGCGGCATTCAATATGCGATAGGGTCTAACAGCGAACTTGACTACGCCAAAGCAAAATCGCAATTTCCCCCGGAAGAAGCCCGTTTTACAAAAACGCAATTAGTGCGCGGAACGTTTTTTGAGCCTACCGAAATGACCATACTACCCAATCTCGACATAATGGTTATTCAGCGAAGGGGAGAAATATTGCTCTTCAATCATGAAACAAAAAACATTAAACAAATTGGTTTTTTGAATGTTTATTTTAAAACCCATACACCAGGCGTTAACGCTGAAGAGGGGTTGCTCGGTTTATGTAAGGATCCGAATTTTGAAAAGAATCACTGGGTATTCATGTATTACAGCCCGTCAGACACTTCTGTAAACAGGCTGTCAAGATTCACTTTTGAAAATGATACCATTGATGTTAAGTCAGAAAAAATAATTCTCCAATTATATTCACAGCGTGAAATATGTTGTCATACGGGGGGTTCCATCGCATTCGGGCACGACGGATTATTATATGTTTCGTCCGGTGATAACTCCACACCGTTTGATGAACCAAATTCAAAATACGTTAACAATGGCTTTGCACCGTTAAATGATATTCCAGGCCATATAAATTACGATGCACGAAGATCAGCCGGTAATTCAAATGACCTGCGTGGAAAAATTATGCGGATACGTGTCAAAGACGATGGCAGTTATGAAATTCCGGAAGGAAATTTATTTCCAAAAGGTATGGAAAAAACAAGACCTGAAATTTACGTTATGGGGGATCGTAATCCGTATCGCATTTCTGTTGATCAAAAAAACAGTTACCTCTATTGGGGGGAAGTAGGGCCTGATGCAAATAACGATAGCCTTGGAACGCGTGGTCCGCGCGGATACGATGAGATAAACCAGGCCCGTAAAGCCGGTTATTTTGGATGGCCTCTTTTTGTAGGGAATAATTATCCTTATCATAATTATGACTATGCAACCGGGAAGAGTGGTCCTGCCTTTGATCCGGCTCATCCAGTCAACGAGTCAAGGAATAATACCGGTCTGAGAGAATTACCCCCGGCACAACCTGCATTTATCTGGTATCCTTATGCGCCTTCACCAGATTTTCCTGAAGTAGGTACGGGCGGCCGCAATGCAATGGCAGGCCCTGTTTATTATACGGATATGTTTCCAAAAGAAACGCGGCTGCCTGATTATTATGATGGCAAACTATTTATCTATGAGTGGATAAGGGGTTGGATAAAGGCAGTCACCATGTTACCCAACGGCGACTTCGATAAGATGGAGCCTTTTATGGAGCATATCAAGTTATTTAATTGCATTGATATGGAAGTTGGCCCTGACGGAAAATTGTATTTACTCGAATATGGAACCGGGTGGTTCTTAAAAAATCCTGATGCAGGACTGTCGCGCATTGATTACAACAGCGGCAATATTGCACCGATAATCAATGCGGTCCATGTGGATAGAACGTCTGGTATTTTGCCTTTCGAAATTAAGGCTACTGTCGATGCGAATGATCTTGAAAAAGATAATCTTGCTTATACCTGGAACCTGGGTAATGGTGATACTAAAGAAACTACATCACCTGAACTGGATTACACTTTTACCTCTTCCGGTGATTATAAAGTTTCAGTTGAAGTAAAAGATGCTAAAGGTGCATCCTCTAAAAGTGAGGCAGTGGATGTTTATGCCGGCAATGCAGCGCCGGTAGTATCAATTGATGTAAAGGGCAACAAGTCTTTTTACCTGCCCGGTCTGCCGATAAACTATTCAATTAACATTACAGATAATGATACGGCCAAAATTGATCCCGCCAACCTGTATGTGTCTGTCGATTATGTGCAGGGATTTGCTGAGACAGCAAAACCTATGGGGCATCAGCAGGGGCAGTTAACCATTGGCGGTAAAAACCTAACGATGTCACTTGATTGTAAAAGTTGTCACAAAGAAGCGGATTCATCCGTTGGGCCTGCATTTATAAATGTGGCAAAAAAATATGCCAATGACCCTAATGCAGAAGGTTACCTCGCTGAAAAAATAAGAAAGGGTGGTGCCGGTGTTTGGGGTACAACACCTATGGCTGCACATCCAACATTATCACAAGGTGATCTTGATCAAATGATCGGGTGGATACTTTCATTGGGAAAGAAAGAGGTGATCAAAAAATCATTGCCGCAAGCTGGCAATATACTTCCTGATGTAAATCAAAAGCCCGATGCCGATTTGGTTTTATCGGCAAGCTATACTGACAAAGGTGGCAACAATATCAAGGCACTTACAGGTAATAACCGGGTTGTGTTACATAGCAACAACCTGTTTTTTACCGGGAGAGAGAAAGTAAAAGGTTTTACCTTTTATAAATCAAAAGGCCTGACCCACCTCTCACTACCTGATGAAGAAGGTTGGTTTGCAATTGACAGCATTGATCTTACCGGTGTTAAATCTATCAACATCATGGCCGGCTGGCAAGATATGCCTAAGGCTGGTTTTGGTTTTGAAATAAGATTGGATGCCCCGGATGGTAAGGTACTTGGTAAGGGCAGCATGCCTGTGCCGCAAAAGGAGGCGCCAAATGGGAAAGTGTTTGTCGCGCTTGAGTCTGTAACTGACCAGGCTTTTCATAAACTCTATTTTATTTATACACCGGGAGATCTGAAAATAAATATCGATGCAGGTATTGCAGGATTGCAGTTCAATGCAAAATAAATATGAATTCAGCAGGGGGTAAGCGTTAGTTGAAGTAAGCTATGGGCGCAATTTTTTTAACGGCCGGCCGTTAAAAATATGGGGATAAAACCGAAAATATTATTAATCATTGTTTGGATACCGGAATTCATGTGCAATGGTTTTAAGCAGGTATTCTTTTTTATCACTGCTATATTCCCAAAACATTGCGCCTGCAAGATGATAGCGCCTCACGTATTTGCATTCAGCTTTTACAGATCTTTCATCGTCAAAAGAAATAAATATTTTCTTGTCGGGATTGAATAGATAGGGTGCTTTGGCAGTGGCATCCCAATATTTTTTGTAGCCATTTTTATTAATTAAGCTGTCTTTTAAATAGGTGAACCCACCGCCACGGACGGGGCTTATGGCTTTGCGGTATAATCCATTATTATCAGTTGTCTCCATTTGCCATCCCTTTCCATAAAACGCCATCCCGATGACGATTTTTTCCGGAGGGACACCCGCGGCAATAAATGCCTTTATTGATTTGTCGGCAGAACCCTGGCTTATGTCTCCTGAAGAAACGTACAGGTTAGTATGATGCCCTGAGATACTATCACGCCCGTCTGTAAAATCATAGCACATAACATTTATAAAATCCGTATACTCCTGTACTTTATCCATTTCTGTATGATCAATATAGTCTTGTCCGCTTCCAACAGCAGTGCTTACAAAATATTTCATATTAGTTAGCTTGCTAAGGCTATCGAGGTTTTGCCTGAGATCTTTGAACAGGAGGGTATAATGTTGTTTGTCTTCAGGTCTGTATAGGTTACTGTCACCCATCATCCCGGGATATTCCCAGTCTATGTCAACGCCATCTAAATTATATTTTGCAACAATGGATACTGCACTCGCTGCAAAATTTTGGGTCGATGTATCAGTAAGAACTGCATCAGAAAAATTTTTGCTCCAGATCCAGCCACCGACTGATATCAATATTTTTAATTCAGGATTTATTTTTTTTAATTCGCTTAATTTCCTCAGGTTGATAGTATCTGTAGCTTCGCGGTGTAGCCATGCCCGGTTATCCTTAACGTCAACAAATGCATAATTAATATGCGACATCCTCCATACATCAATGGAGTCGGTAGCTACCAGTCCGCGGTAGCCACCTACATAACCGATAATGACGGGTCTCGGTTTGATTTTATTGACACGTTGCGGCATGGCGGCTGTCATACCCAGGAACATAATGCCGATAATAAAGTAAATCCCTTTTTTCATGGCTAATATTTTGTTGAACCTGCGACCGATAAGTGTGGTGTTAATCACTGTTGCGAAATTATTTTATATCACTTGTAATTTGATTAATTTATTTTGGACTGAATGCTAATTGAAATTTAAGGATACCTTCCAATTAAATGATTTTCTACAATCACTTTTTTTAACTGTGCAGGATCAACAGACCCTTGCTTGGAATAGAAAATTTTGCCACCTGGTTCCAGGAGTATTGTGTAAGGCAGGCCGCCCTTCCATGCAGGGTCGATAGTTTCGTTAAATTTGGAATTAACATCCCGTCGAAAAATATAGTTTTGGTTGGAAGCATGCTGGTTTTGAAGAAATGAAAGTATTACTTTCTTTTTGCGGGGTTCGTCAACATTAAGGCTGATGAATTCGAAATCCCTGTCGCGGTACATCCTGTTGATAGAAATAAATTGCTTGAATTGGCGGGTGCATACGATACATGAGGCAGACCATATATTAATCAGCCGAAGCCTGCCTGAATTATTTTTAACAAGTTCATGTATACCCGCGGTGGTAATGGTATCCACTTTTACCGGCTCCAGCGCCCATTTATCCATAGATTTTTGTACCGACGCTCTTTTATCCGACCACTTAACAGAACAGCCAAAAACTTTTGTAGTTTGTACCGGTACTTCTTTATCGGTAAGCAAGGCTTCAACAGCATTGCGTGCATCATTGCTGGTAGGAATTTTATCATGATTTTCCATATCGTCAAAGCGGCCGCAATACCGCAGCTTCCTGTTTTTGCCGAAAATAAAGACGTGGGGGGTTGCAACAGGGCCATAAGCTATTGATGCGGCTTCTGTTTTGCCATCGTATAGATAAGGGAAGTTGAAGTGCTTATCCTTTGCCCTTGTTTTCATATCATCATAAGAATCTCCGAGATCAGAAAAATCAAGCTCGTCAAGCCGCAATGCTTTTGGGTCATTCGGCATGATGGCAACGACCGCCACGTTTCTGCCGGTGTAGTCGGCGGTTAATTTAATGATGCGGTCCTCATAAGATTGAGCCGTGGGGCAATGATTGCATGTGAAAATAACAATAAGCACCGCTGCTTGTTTAAAAGAAGACAACGTATACATTTTACCATCAACACCTTGAAGATTAAAATCCGGTGCGGGTGCACCGATTGGCAGGGTTTTAGGATCCCCCGCATAAACCCGAACCGGCCAGGCACAAATGAGGGGTATCATGCCGATCACTAACATTCGCAGGAAAAACTTTGGGTTCATTTTAATATGTTTTACAAAATTATATTTTCCCGGATTTCATGTATGCTTTCAAATGATCTTGATAGATAAAAACGAAGGGTTAGTGAAAAAAAATATAAGAAGGACGTGCAGCTTTAAAAGAACAATTACCTGGTGACTTTTTTTGAGATACTCCTGGTCAAACGTGTGATCTGTTATTTCTCACAAATAGTTTTGATTAAATTTATTTAGAAGTTCTTAATAAAATATTTTACGTCACCACTAAATAAAATTTGAGAGCCTGTTTTCAGCATTCCACTATACTCTTTCTTTTCATAGGAAGAATAATACGTATAAGCCGCACGGTCAATATTTTTGACCTTTCCTTTAAATGCCTTATCATCAAATGACCCATAATAAGCGAGTGTGGTGGCGCCAACAGATTTTATTTTCCCTTTAAAAGCTTCATTGTCGAAAGACCGGTAATAAGTGAATGTTACAGGTCCGGCAGTTTTTATAAATCCCCTGAATGCAGGATCATCATAGGGCATGTAATAATCAAGAAGACTTGTGCCAATTGTTTTTACTTTTCCTTTAAGCGACTCGCCGTCACTGGCGGTGTAATAAGTAAATGGCGTCCTCCCGATATATTTTACTTTTCCGGCGTAAGCTTCATTGTCTGTGGCCGGAAAATATTCTTCCTTCCCCATATATTTATCGAGCCTCCCGGGGTAAATATTTGCCCGTACTGTATTGTTTTCTATTCCCCAATCAATAATCTTTCCGTCCTTGCTTAGATTTACAATCACGGTCTCGTCGACCAAAAATGAAATAATATCTGCATTACCCCTGTTATCTATTGTTATCTTAGCGACCTTCTGGCAGAAGGCCGGTGAGAGTAAACAGGTTAGTAGTATTTGAGTATATAATTTGATCATATTATACTAATTATAATTTTTTGTATGCTAAATCTTATTTAAAGTCCCCTGAAGTTCTCGTCAAAGATAAGATTCTTTCCACTTTCAGGAAAGGGCGGCCTGATCATGCGGTAATATCGAAAAACCGGTTACCTTTCATGTTGTATTTGCGGTGTGCTGGCTAACTTCCCGGTTTAAGGTATGATATTATTCCCTGTTTATTTATCGCTGTAATTAGCAGGAAAATGGTTTTTTGGTGATAAATGCGGAATTAGGGTGCATTTCGAATTGTCGCATCACTCAAATCATTAAATTTATCCAATAGCTAATAACGCTCAATAATAAGAAGAGTTGTTCCCCTTTAGGGGTTAGGGGCAAGAGCGACAAATTGGAATGCACCCCGGAATTATTACCTCTATACTAAAAACTATCTTTGGTAATAATTCATGAAAAATACAGGAATTAAGATCGTCCTTTTATTGGCGCTACAGATGGTCACCCCAGGGCTCGTAAATAGCCAGGTCCACGGTTGCACGGACGTCCTGGCCAATAATTATAATGCTGTAGCGACCGTCAACGATGGAAGTTGTACCTACAACCAAACATCCTATATACCGGTAATTAAAGTAGACCCCATTGCAGATTCGTTGCTGGAAAACAGCGGATTGCAAATGGCCGGTAATTATTTATGGAGTTTTAATGATGGTCAAAATGCCAACGAATTGTACAGGATAGACACTGCGACAAATACGCTATTGCAACGGGTTATTTTATCCGGCACTACGAATGTAGATTGGGAAGATATTGCGTTTGATGGCACCTATTTTTATATCGGCGATTTTGGGAATAATTCAGATGGCGCCAGAACCGATCTTGTTATTTATAAATTTCCATTGAGCGCCATCCCGTATTATGGTAGCAACCCGGTTGCAAACATCCCGTCAAGCCTGATCTCGACAATCAGGTTTAGCTATAGCGATCAGCCACAGCCGCCCGCAGCGGCAATTCCCAACAATACCAAATTTGATTGTGAAGCTATGCTTGTTGACAACGGTAAAATTCATTTGTTTAGCAAAAACTGGATTGATAAAAACAGTACGCATTATATTATCAACAGTACTGCTGCCGGCATATACATAGCCGAGCATATTGAAACACTGGCTACAAACTACCTGGTAACTGCGGCAGATAAAATTAACGGGCAGAATATTATCGTACTGCTTGGATACCAAAATACCGGAACAGGAAATCATTACCTCCACATCTTGTCCGACTATAAAGCCGATAGTTTTTTTTCGGGCAATAGAAGAAGAATTGACCTGCCCGATGCCTTAACAATGGGACAAAGCGAAGGGATAACGTTCAGGAATGGTAAGTATGGATATATCAGCAATGAAAAATTTGTAAAAACTGTGGGGCCTTTTACTGTTACCGTAGATCAGAAATTGCGGTCTTTTAATATCAGTAATTTTGTAACTGATCATTTTACCACTTATTTATTCAAGGGTAATGGGAATTGGAGCGATTCCACTAACTGGCAATATAACCTGCCTCCGCCACCAAAACTTCTCCAGGGAAATGAGATCGTTATTGATCCCATAGCTGCCGGCATCTGTGAATTAAATATACCGTATACACTTCCGGCAGGCGCAAAACTTACTGTAAAAAAGGGCAAGAAATTTATATTGAGTGGAAATCTTGTTGCTCAATGACAGCGATGTATACATTCCTTAGAAATTTTGTAAGAGCCTGGCCAGGTGACTATTCCCGGAGATGAAATTAAGATCGGGTGACTTTATTATTATAGTGATAACTTCGTGTGAAAATTATTATTTACAATTATCAAAATAAAATGAAAAACATTATTTCCTCCTTTCTTTTGCTGACATGTATTCTTGCCCTGTCACCTGCATTTTCCCAAAAGTATACAACCGCGTCCGATACTTTTAGTCTTAATAAAGAATATACAAAGTTGAGTAGTGATATCACTGAACTTACTAAAAAATTGGACGATGCCCGTGATGATCTGTCCGGGTATGAGAAAAAAGCGGACAGGGCAAGCGCAGATGCCCAGAGCGCCGCCGCAAAAACGACTGACAAAGCTTCCGATGCAACAGGTGGAAGCGTAAAGGATGCAAAAAGGGCAAAACGCGAAGCGAGAAGATCGGTGAGAGATGCCAAAGATTCAAGAAAAGCACAGGGTAACCTGGATGATCAAAATAAAAAAATAGCCAGGCTCTCTGATGAACTGGATAAGAAACAAAACAGGTTGAAAGACCTGGACGCAATGCGCGCATCGATAAATAGCATTGAAAAAAAATAGATTTTACGGCTATTCATCCACCGGGATCACACGAATTGCCACTGGTTACTTTTTAATAATATCAAGTATATTTTTGTCTTATTAGAGAGATTTGCCGGTTATAATAGTAGTCTGTAGTAGTCGGCGGAAAAATCTTCCTGAAGAACTTCAACCGAAGGTTCCATTCCATTACTACACTACCAATCTTTTCAAAGCCAGGATCGTACCAGAATGAAAGCCCTCATGGTACTGAATAAATACCAGGGCATCGTCTATGTTATTAATTTCCACACCATACCTGCTGGCCCAGCCGGGGTAATGGGCAAATGCATTTTTTTCCAGGTCGTGTGTAAGACGGTCAATAGTAGAAAACAGCAACTCTTTTATTTTCTGAATATCTTCTGCCGGCACAAATAATCCCGGCCGTGTGCCAGACTTATATTCTGTAAAATACTTTTCTTCTATTATAACGGGTAAGCCTGAACGCACGTAGCATATGCCCTGTTGTGCCGATACCAGGTGTCCCAGGTTCCATATAATATTATTATTAAACCCGGGAGGAACCTTGTTTAATTGTTCTGCTGAAAGCTCATTGATGTTGTCAATAAGGAAATGCCGGATTTTTTCCAGGTTATCTATATTTTTAGTCATAAGGCAATTTAGGTAAAGTTTTTTTGCATCCTTTAAAGATTCAACAGGTGCATTTAATATTCACAACGCGCAACCCGATAAGGAAGAGTTGATTTTTGATGACATGATGAAGGTTGAAACCACCGGCAGAGAAAGAGGCGTTTCGATATAAAAAAAATTTCAACCTTGTGATGCATGGCTGCAAATGGATAAACTGATTTCCTTTTAACAGGTGGACATTTTGGATGGAGCCATGCACGTATGCACATATCAGCATGTTACGTAGTTATAAAATCAGGCTTCCCTTTCGACCGAAATAGTGCATTCGCCAATTAAGGCAGCCAAGGCGCCTATGGCTGCAAATAAGGGCGCCAACACGGCACCCACTACGCCAAGTGTTAATGGAAACGACATGATCTCTTTCCCCGTTTTGTCATTGATGGTTATTTTTCTTACGTTGCCTTCTTCAACGAGTTCCTTTATTTTTTTTAATAACTGCTCTCCCGGAA
>JBDTLZ010000147.1:0-9207 GCA_039934515.1 Ginsengibacter sp. | reverse complement strand
AAAAATATCGTTTGATTTGGAAAAAGTTCACAGGCTCATCAACAATTTTCTTTTCAACTCAAAAATGCTGGTAAGGTTTTTAATAAAGTTGAGAGTTACAGACAATCCCATAAACTGTGTGTTAAAGTTCAATATTTGCCTCGAAAAAAAATTGCCCTGCACAGCGCTAAAAATCGCTTGATTATTTGGCGCAAAATTTTATAGTCTTAGTGATCCGGAAAAAAATTCCGGCTGCTACTTTACATAAATCCGGTGGCAACATGTATAGGTCTCCTGCAAATTAAAGGCTTACGATAATTCTTATCAACTTGAACCAATGCTCATCCCGCAGAAAAGAGTCTAATTATTAGTGCTAAACAGAACCCATAATGATAAAAGGAATTCCCGGGAGAAAGGCTTTGGTTTTAGCAACTATTTTATCAGCTCATTATGGATAAGTAAACCATCGGGGACGATCGTCTCATACTACTGGCGTTTCCTTGCCCCTGGCGAAAAGTCAATTTTCAAAATGGAAAGGGCATCCCAGGAAAGGAAAAGGGCGAATATAAATTTCGCCCTATTGTATGAATCTTGTCCATCCCCAAAGTCGATATTCCAATTTTATGCCAGAATGTATCATATAAACTAAAGCGTTGCCTAACCATTCAGAAGGGGTTTTGGGGAATTAAACTCGCGATTTTTATAAACAACAAACATCCATTTGGAGAATCGTGCCGAAATGGAGGCTATCTGGTTACGGTCTGATAATTGTACCTGATCCTATATACTACCTTGTTTTATTGCATTGTTTTCTAAAGACATTACATGCCTCTTGACATTAAATACTTCATTAAACCCTCTCACTAAATTCTAATTTATGATATTTTCCGTACCTATGAAATCTATAACTATCAATGAACCTGCACAAACAGAAGTTGATAATTTTCCAAACTTTGATTACTACAATGTCAAAAAAGCCGCCACTATTCTCAGGGCATTAAATAATAAGCTGCGGCAGGAAGTAATAAAAACAATACACGAAAATATCCGTGTTACTGTCACGCAACTCTACATTAAGTTGCGGCTCGAACAATCGGTAGCGTCACAGCATCTCGCTGTTTTACGAAAGGCGGGAATTGTATCAACGGAGCGTGATGGGAAATATATTTTTTACACAATTAGCTCGGCGCGAATTTCCGCCATAAATGAATTTGTAAAAAGTCTTGTCAGTTAGGACGGTATTCTCCGGCTGGCATTTTGTTCTATTTCGAGGCAACCAACTGAGTTTGTGCCGGAAGGGCAAGTTTTGTGGTGATACCTGTTTTAAAGTGTATCGAAAATACACTTCCGGTACCCTGCTCACTTCTTACTACGATCTTTCCATTTGCAGCATTCACGATCTTCCTGATAAGATATAGCCCAATTCCCTGGCCATCCACGTTCATATGAAGACGACCGTACATTTTAAATATATTATCAAATTCTTTTCCTGGTATCCCAATTCCATTATCCTCTATTGCCAGGACTATATAATCTTTTTCTTCCGTGGTGCTTATAGTGATAACGGGATCACGATCGGGGCTTTTAAATTTAATAGCATTGCTGATAAGGTTGTATAAGATACTCCGCAGGTTCTTCTTTGAGAAATAAATTGCAGGAACCCTGAGATCTTTTCTGATTACAGCCCTGCTTGACAGCATCCCGTTTTCAATACTTAAGGTCAATTCATTGATTATTGGCTCAAGATCAACCTGCTCCATAACAGACATGTCATTTTCTATTTTTCCAATTCTGCCCATTTCTCTTACAAGTTCACCAAATAATTTTACCGACCCGTTTATTATTTCCAGGAATTTATGCAATTGCGGATCATCAAATAATTCCAGTTGATTCATTACATCAATACTTAGCTGAATATTAGCAAGCGGCCCGAGAAGGTCATGCGAAGCGGTATGCACAAAATTATCCAGGTCGGCATTAATGTTTAGCAGGTTCTTATTCGTTCTGTCCAGTTCCAGCTGAGTTAGTTTCAGCGCTGTAATATCATTAAATGAAACGATGGCTCCGTTTGTCTTATTATCAATTTGTCGTAGGTAGGGCATTGTCATCATCTGGTACCATTTGCCGTTATTTGATTCGACCTCCCTGGTAATTACCTTCCCGCTTGCTATCACAGTCCTGATATCATTTACTATTGTTACAAATTTGATATTAGTGGAAATATCACTGATAGGCCTCCCAATATCAGTATCGCTGAGGTTAACATGTTTTACAGCGCCTGGTGAGAATCTCATTAAAAGCAGGTCGGAATTTACGAACAACTGCCCGTTAATATTGCTCCTGAAATAATTATTAAGATCATCATTAATTTCAATAAGCTCCTTATTTTTTGCCTGGTAGTCTGAATTAATGGTATGCAATTCCTCATTTATCGATTCCATTTCTTCATTGGTGCTTTGCATTTCTTCATTGGCGGAAAGCAACTCCTCGTTAAAGGATTGCATATTTTCATTGGATGCGTCGAGCTTTTCAAAAGTAGCATGAAGTTCATATTTGATCTCCTTTAGCTCTTCTTCCAAATTAATGATGTATTGATCGTGATACATTTTTTCATCAAAGACCTCCGCTCCTTTTAACAGGGAATTGACAAACTTGTCATCACTAAAAAGAATTACGAATAATCTTTGTTCCCCTTTTTTAATATCCAGTGGTTTTACCATCAGGTTTACCGATAATAAAGTCTTTTCCTTTTTTATATTAATACCTTTAACAACTACCTTTTCGTTGGTTTGCACCGATTTTTTAAAAGCAGTGAAAAAAGCAACGGCAAGCGGCTTGGGCAGAAGCTCAGCAAGATTTAAATTAAAATTTTTCTGAAGCAGGTATTTGGTCGTGTCACCATATGTTTGCACAACATTATTCTTTTCATTGATACAAATTAATAAAAAACCCAGCTCACTAACTATAGCCTCGTTAACAGAATCGGATAAATTATTTTTTTGATAATGCCGGCCCGTATCATGAGATGTAAGTGATGCCAGAGACTTGATATCAATCAATGCAGGGAGTGAGAACGTATCAAAACGAATCACTTCTTTTTCTCCAACATTTTTATAGATCTTCCACTTTTTACTCAGTACTTCAAGACCTGTTTTGATAGCATTGGGAGTTTCGCTTGCACCCAAAAATAAGTAGCCATGATGTTTAAGGCCAAAATGCAGCATCAGGAAAATTTTTTTCTGCAGGGACGGAGTCAAGTAAATAAGCAGGTTGCGGCAACTAATGAAATCCATGTTGCAATAAGGTGGATTCTGGACGAGATCGTGTTGGGCAAAAATAAGCATTCGACGTATCTCAGATTTAACTTTATAGGTATCACCTTCCTTTGTAAAAAATTTCTCCACACGTTCCGGCGATACATCTTTTGTAATTTGCTCGCTGTAAACTCCTTTGCCTGCGTGTATCAAAGCATTCGCATCAATGTCGGTCGCAAATATTTTAACTGTTGTATCCTTATATTCATCGTTTAACTGCTCATATAAAAGTATTGCAAGTGAATAAGCCTCTTCACCTGTTGCACAGCCGGCAACCCAAAATTTGATCTCCTCGCCTGGAACACCCCTGTGAATGATTTTCTGGATTATATTTTTTTGTATATATTCAAAAGCTTCCTTGTCCCTGAAAAATGAGGTAACGCTTATCAAAAAGTCTTTAGCAAGGTCTTCTATTTCGTTGTTGTTTGTTTTAAGGAATGAAAGATAGTTGGATAGTTTATTAAAATTATGGGATGCAGCCCTCCTTTTAATCCTCCGCAAAATGGTAGTATGCTTATAATCGGTAAAGTCAAGAGGCAGGTGATCCTTTATAAGACCTATAATGGCTACAACAATTTGATCCTCTTCATTAATCCCTGCAACTTCCGGTAACAATACACCATTGTTTCTTACATAATGCTCGATTACCTGTGGCATTAATTGCGGTGACAATATATAATCGACGAAGCCTGTCGCGATAGCATTTGCCGGCATATCACTAAACTCTGCAAGGGTCGGGTCACTTACAAGTATCAATCCTCCTGCCTTCTTTATCGCTTCAACACCTTCAGAACCATCGGCTCCTGTGCCGGATAGAATAATACCTATTGCATCTTTGCCCATAGCGAGCGCAAGGGAATTAAAGAAAGTATCAATAGTTAGATGAGGCCCACCCTTTTTTTCTTTTTTGGTTAAATGCAATCTGCCTTTACTAACGGTCATGTACTTATCGCTCGGTATAAGATATACCTGGTTACATTCCACCCACATTTTATCTTCAGCTTCTTTTACCTGGAGTTTGCTATGGCGTGAAAGTATTTCTGCCATCCTGCTTTTAAAATCGGGTGATAAATGCTGAATGAGAATATAAGATACCTCATCTAAAGGGGTATGGTCAAAAAAGGAGTTGATCTCATCCATTCCACCTGCAGACGCACCGATAGCAATTATGTGATGCGGTTGGTTGAGATTGGAATTTGATTTTGACATTAACTGTATTATTCAGGATTGAATTAAAAATGCTTTAGAGATACCACGAACACATCACTATTCAACCGGTTTAATTCAATAAGATACGCCGCTTTGTAGCCAACACTGATACAATAATATTTAATGACAGGCGACACTCTATTACTCCGGGCATTATTCACAGGAAGAATACAATACATTGAAGACAACTATCAATATAATTCTAAAAATTATATCATTAAATACATCCGGGTATGAAAAATTTTATATGCTCTAAGGTACTCTATTTGTTGTAGAGATAAGTATAATTATATCGCTTTGAAAAAATAAATGCACATGTATTGTATTAATTATATACATGTTAAACATAATATAAACGTGCCCCAGGATTTAAGTACGTTAACTGAAAGAAAAGGTTGTTGTATAACTGTATTTCTATTTATTCCGATACTCATTCATATTTGTTAATAAGACCTATAAATATACTTCGGCGCAAACCCGGCAATGAAATACTATTTTTCAGTCGAGGAAGGTATGGCTGCAACCGGCATACGATTTCGTGTGCTTTTATCTAATCTTTAATACTTTATTCAACGTATGATAATCAGGGATCCGCTATCAATAGATTTGAGAAGATGCCAGGAGCGGAATATTATCTATCATGCGATTACACTTGCAGGTTTGCTTTGACAATTTTTTAGAACCAGCTTTATTTTTTCGACCAAATAAGTGATGTCAAAAGGTTTTTCGATAAAGTCATCGGCATGATAGCTTTTGTAATCTTCCAGTGTTTTGGGAGAAGCAGAAAATACAAGGATGCATAAATTGTGCGTTATAGGATTTTCTCTTAAATGCCTGCAAATTTCTCTCCCATCTGAACCAGCCAGGTAGATATCAAGTATTAAAAGATCGGGCTGAAATTCATCTATAGTAGTATAAATATTTGTTGCAGTATTCAAAGTCCGTATCGTATAATCATTGCGTTCAAGAATATTTTTCATTACTTCCAATAACGCAACAGAATCATCTACAATTAGTATTTTCTTCATGAATAGAAGTGCTGTTTTGGCTTGACAAAAATATAAAACAAATTTGAATTATTATACGTTTCCCGGTTGTAAGGGACATAGAGCCAACTCTTGTAAAAAAGCACTTATCATTGTCAAATACAGGCTGGATGCACTTGTAAAAAGAATTTTTTGTTTACGCTGACGCCCTGGAAATTTTCATTTAGGTTAAAAGTCGCGTAGAAGTACGCGATTTGTTGTGGGTAATTCTTAATATAAAGAGCGAAACTCCTTATGTTTCATCGTGGGTTCTTTTTGAAAGCCAGCTCTCTTTCACCGGGATAATCCAATGACTCAATAATTCTGATTTGGTAAGGATGGTATTGTTGAAATACAATGTTTCTGGCGTTATAAAATTTTTTTCGATTAAGGGATTTAAGGCTGCAAGAGGCACGAGCTTTATACTTTCCTGCATTATAAAAGCATGCATTAACCTGTCAAATAATTCTACCTGGAAATCCTTCTCTATGTTTTTAATTAGCTTAATGATACTATTTGTGCTAAAACCAGCGGCACGTGCCGGCTTTTGATTTGCAATTAATATAATGAAGTGGTCAAAAAACAATTTTGCATAACCCTCTATCGGGCTGCCATGATCTTTCCATTTCTTAGTGAAATTTTTCAAAAGCTCCCCCACCTGGAGCGCTTCCGTACTGGTAAACGCCCTGTTACTTTGATATACCCAAACCCGGGAATTATCATTGAAATGTCCGGGTATCAGGTCTTGAAAATTAATGTCCATCAGGTAAATTTAAGCCGCAATCCGCAAATAAAAGGCTAAATATAGAGGCTAAATTACCATAAAGTACCGTAAAATAAAAAATAGCCATCTCTAAAATACAGGTTTTGCAGGCAGGAAAGTTGCTGTCCATTATTAAAAACAAGTCCGGCGTCGAACGCGTACCGGGAATAGAATCCAATGATCAACAGATTGGCTTTTTATGAAAAGGTGAGAAAATTTCAAAACCGTGTCATATATGAATTATCAAATACTTACAGGTACCTGCTGGTGTTGCATCAACTATTGCCTATTGCATGCGTTGAAGTTTTAGATCCTACCAGTTGATGTAATCTAAACAACTATAAACCAATTTTGCTAAATATTTTAGCCGGTATTTATCAACTTTTCAATTTTATTTCTCCCGGCTTATAGAGGTCGATCGCTTTTTTTAAAATTGCCCTGATTGTGTTAAGGGGCAAATCCTTGTCCGGATCAAACAGCATTATTTTCATCCTGGAACGTTTTTCGCTAACCAGTCCCGGGTGATCAAACCTCTTGCCTTCTACAATACCCAGGTAAGGCTGCTGGTACTTTTTATGAACCCATAAATAGCAGAACATTCTCCCCCTGAAACAAAAAAACGGCATGCCGTATTTCCATGCGCCAGATATTTCTTTATCCTGGGAAAGGATAATATCCCTTAATGCAAGGAGACATCCCTTTACAGGCTCTTCTTTTTGCAGGTAAAAATTATCTGATGCGGTTAACATAACTAATTTTTAAACGGTTCGCTTGCCCGCGTTTGTTTTATGACAGTATTTATTTTAAGGTCTTACTCAAATAAAAGCAATAGAATTAGTAGTTTTAGTGTATATCAAAGCAAAATATATGGCCCAGTTCATTAAGGTAAAACAAAAAGATGACGTTGAATTATTGATCAATACAAATATCATAGAAACTATTTTTCCCGATTTTACAGTTGAGAAGTGCAAAGCGCTGATAAATTTTTCCAGGCCGGCTGCAAAAAAAAGCTTTAATGTTCAGCAAACGGTGGAAGAGATATGGAGCATGATATTACAATAATATAAGTTCACTTCGTCTATTATAAAGGAGCAATCCAGTTATCAAGGGCAAGTTTTCCGGCAAAGGATATATGTCATGTGACTATTGAGAATATCAATGTAAACATTTATGTAAAAACATTATACGTCTCAGATGAAGGTTTTATCAATGAAAATTACAGTATGGTAAAATGAAAGAATTAGTATATTAAGTTATACAGGCTGTTACACTCCCGTTGATTATGCCTTCGGTAGTTTATACCCATTGTGGTATTCCTTCATAAAGTATTCCTTATTAATCGCTTCATCTGTAAAGCGTTCTTTTTCTTTGTCCCACTCCAATTTTTTCCCACTCCGAAAGGCAATGTTACCCATTTGCGCAACCGTAGCAACGTGGGCGCCTGCCTGTATGGAGCAGTGCAGGTCATCCATTTTTCTCGATTTTATAACACTAACAAAATTTTCCCAATGCTTATCAACGCCGCTATCGGAGGATGCAACAAAAGGCTTGCTCACCTTACTTTTGCTTTGCTTTTCTTCAATCACTTCCCAACCTCCGCGATTAAGAATCAATGTGCCGTTATTGCCTATATAGGCAATACCGTGATCCCGGTTGTAAGAACCATTATCGATACCCATTGCTGAATCCCATACCAGGTTGAAACCGTCAAATTCGTAAAGGGTTGTCAAAGTGTCGGGGGTTTCTTCATATAGGTCAGGATACGCGAAACGCCCACCCAATGCTGATATGGATTTAGGGATGGGCGATTTCATCCCCAACAAACCATAATCTAATAAGTGAACACCCCAATCTGTCATCAGGCCTCCTGCATAGTCCCAAAACCAACGGAAATTAAAATGGAACCTGCTTGCGTTAAAAGGACGGGTGTTTGCAGGGCCTAACCACATCGCATAGTCAACACCCGGCGGAGGGGCCGTATCCGGTACAACCGGCCCTGGCTTCATCCATCCCTGGTAACACCATACTTTTACCGTGCGGATATTGCCCAACTGCCCGCTTTGCACATAATCAACTGCATCTCTGAAATGCTGCTGGCTGCGTTGCCACTGGCCGGCCTGTACCACCTTACTATAACGTTGTTGCGCTTTCACCATAGCCCTGCATTCACCTATAGAATTGCCGACAGGTTTTTCACAATAAACATCTTTCCCCGCTTCACAGGCATGGATCATTATTAAAGCGTGCCAGTGATCGGGAGTACCTATTATAACTGCATTGATATCTTTATTATCAAGTAGCTTCCTGTAATCTCCGTAAGTTTTAACCTTAGACGCATCCACATTCAGTTTTGCAAGATCGCCCATACGCTGATCCAACACATTTTTATCCACATCACAAATGCCAACCAGGTTTACACCGGGAATTTTTAATGCCGCAGTAAGATCGGCCCATCCCATACCTTTTGCGCCGATAAGCCCAATATTTAACTGGTCGCTTGGAGCAACACGGCTTTTAAATATGGCAAACGCATCGTTGTTCAATGCTGATACCAGCAAGCCACTTCCAAGAAGTGCACTTGAATTGGTCAAGAAACTTCTGCGGGAATTCATTGTTCAATCGTTTTAAAATTATTAGATAAGAATCACTGTTTTGATAAATTTGTTCAATAATGCCTTTATAGCCGCACTACGATTTCCATGTCATTCACAAAATCATCAACTGCATTTTTAGCCCCGGTCTTTATTGACGGGATAATAAAATTTAAGCTGACAAACCAGCCTTAGATTCAAGTTGCTAATATACGGCTTTCAACAATTAAAACCGGGAGGAAGGTAAAGACAAGGTTGTTAATTACAAACGTTAAAAATACAAGAGTTGCTGCCAATAGTATTATTCAATGACATATATTTTGGGT
>JBDTLZ010000146.1:0-7227 GCA_039934515.1 Ginsengibacter sp. | reverse complement strand
ACATCTCCTTCGTTATCTTCTATTAACATGATGGATATTGATCTCATGTTGAAGGCATATTTTTTGAAATTGTAAAATAGAAAGTGCTTCCTTTCCCTTCCTCTGACTCTGCCCATATTTTACCACCATGAAATTCGACTACTTTTTTGCAGATTGCCAAACCAATGCCAGTTCCTTCAAATTCCTTTTTTGTATGTAATCGGCCGAACATCTCAAATATCTTTTCAAGATTTCCATCGGCAATACCAATTCCATTGTTTTCAATACTAAACAACCAGTCAGCCTCTTTTTCATAGGCCCTTACAATTACAACCGGGGTAAATTCTTTTTTTCTGAACTTAATGGCGTTACCCATCAGATTTTGAAACAGGCAAACTATATCGGTTCTGATAACCTTCAGCGTTGGTAATTCGGCTTGTATAATAATTTCAGCATCGTTGTCCCTGATAAGTTTATATAAGTTCTGCTTAGCCTCGCTTAACATTGCGCCAAAGCTTTCGGCTGATTTGGCACTGCCTTGCCGTGACGTACGGGAAAGCTCAAGGAGGTCAGTGATTAATTTTTGCATTCTTTTTCCTCCATCAATTGCAAAGTCAATATAGGTTTTAGCTTTGTCATCTAGATCATCCGCATATTTAGTTTTAAGCAACCCCATGAAACTCACTATTGCACGAAGGGGCTCTTTCAGATCATGTGAAGCCACATATGTAAATTGTTCCAGGTCTGTGTTAACTATAAGCAATTTCTTATTTAGTCTTGAAATTTCACCATTTTGTTTTACCAGCGTACGCTGTGTATTTACAAGCTCATTATTCAATGCTGTCATTTTATTTAAGATATCTTCCTGATTGTGGGTGTCAATTTTTGTTAGTACACTTAAAGGCTGTATCCCATCCACCACTTTGTTTGATTGCTGTCTATTCATTCGATTAAACGATTTGGTTGGGTGACACCAACCTGTTAGTTAATTCAATTGCTTCTTTAGTAGTTAGTGCGCAACCATCCGCGCCAATGCGCCGGTATAAACCCCCATCGAGGCTGAACGGGTACCCCCCCACAATGATCTTTAAATCGGGGAAACCACTGCTTTTTAGTTTTTTAATTAATTCTGCTACTTTACTCACATGATATGGCATAGTTGCAGAAATAGCCAGTACGTCGCCTTTCTGTTCTTTTATGGCACTTATTATACTTTCATCAGGCATGTTGGCGCCCATATAATACGTATCCCACCCGTCTATTTCAAATAAATCACAAACCATACGGATGCCTAATTCATGTAAATCGCCCGAAACTGTACAACCCAGCAATTTTTTACCTTTTCTATCTGAGCTAAAGATACAAGGATAAAGCGATGACATTATTAATTGAGTAGCTGCAGTGCAATAATGTTCATGGGCTACGCTGATCCTATTGGTTTGCCATAGTAAGCCCACCTCATATTGCGTAACCCGGAAAATATGCTCGTAAATTGACTGTACTGATTCGCAATTCTTTACCAGCTCATTAATTACAGCGAGTGCCTTATTTTTATTTCCCTCCAGCAGGAAGCCCAGGTATTTTTTCGCGGCGATAAATAAAGGATTGTTTTTGGTAATAAGCGTGGCTGCAAATGGCCTTATATTTTCCAAACGGCTTGAAGCAATTTTTAAATATCCCGCAGCAGTTTCATAATCTTCCTGCGGCAATAATTCTTCACAGGCTCTCGCTGTATATTGCAGGTTATCAATCAAATCCTGTAATGGTATGCTTCGCGATTGCAGCATCACCTGTGCCCAATCAATATATGCTGAAAATATTTCAATACTTCCTGCCCCGATAGCTTCTGACAAGTAGCTGATATGATAGAGTGTATCAGCCTGGCATTTTTCTTTGCCCTTTTTACCATACTTTGCTTCAAGCTGCGGATGATGTTGAAAATGCATATCGGTGACCCGCTGTGCAAGCAACGATTTCTTTTCCATTATAACTTCGCCGGTATAAACGGGTCTATTCATTTTAGATTTTAAGAAGTGATGTGCTCAAAAAAATGTAGCTTAAAACTGTGAGGTACTAACTTTAATCCTTTCGGAATCCCAATATGAGAACCCTTAAGATGGTTTTTGTGCCAGTCTTTGAAACTTTTTTCATCTTTCCAATAAGTAAGCAGCCAAATCCCTTCAGGATTTTCTGCAGGACTTAATACATCAAGGCGAATAAAACCCTTGTCATTATCTACCAACCTTGGCCGGTTCCTGAAAGCCGATTTTACCTCGCTTTCCATTCCATTTTGCACTTCAAAACTACTGATAGCTACAAACATAATTTTATTTTTTTATGGTAAAATAAAAGGAACTCCCCTTGCCTTCTTCCGATTCTACCCAGATTTTTCTAAGGTGTTGTTCAACAATTTTTTTATATGTTACCAGAGCCCATGCCTGGTCCCCCAAAATTCAGGTTTCGTGTGAAGCCTTTTAAATAATTCAAAAATCTTGTCAAAGTACTGCTCAATGATTCCTATGCCATTATCACAGACAGCAAATTTTCAATGTGAACCAACATCTTGAAACCTACTAATTTTACTTGTCTCTACTTTGACAGGCTATCACTATAAGTCCAATACACCACCGCACTCAATAAAATAATATTTCATGTTAATTTTTTTTTGGTATGGTAAAATAAAATGAACTCCCCACTCCTTCTTCCGATTCTACCCATATTTTGCCCCCGGCATTTTCAATGATCTTTTTGGTGATCGCCAACCCTAATCCTGTACCTGAATATTTCTCTTTGCCGTGCAGGCGCTGAAAGATTATGAAGATCTTATCCAAAAATTCTTTTCTAATACCAATTCCGTTATCTGTTACCGCAAACTGCCAATGCATTGTCTCGTCTTTTGCCGATATAGTAATTTGAGGAATTATGCCATCCCTGTGATACTTAAGGCTGTTACTGATGAGGTTTTGAAATACCTGCCTAATTGGAGGTACTGAAATTGTCAATACAGGTAGTTTACCCGCAATGATAACTGCCTTATTTTCCGAGATTTGTTTGCTGTGAAGAGAGATTATATCATTTACTAACCCATTTAAATCAATCCTTTCTATTTTATCCTCTTCCTGGCCTATTTTTGAAAATTCAAGCAAGTCAAGGATAATCTGGCGCATTCGTTTGGCGCCATCTACAGCGAATTGTATATATTGTTTGCCTTTATCATCTATAATGTCGCTGTATTTTTTTTCTATCAATGTTAAAAAACTTGTAACCGTCCGCAGCGGTTCCTGTAAATCATGTGATGCCACATGTGCAAATTGCTCAAGTTCACTGTTGGAAATAGCCAATTCTTTTGCACTCTTTTGTAAAGATTTATTTATTTCATGCAAGCGCTCTTCTGCCAATTTTCTGTCTGTTATATCTTTGAAATAAACCGACAATCCATTAACAGAAGGATACGCGGTTATCTCAACCCACATTCCTAAAGATTCATTGAATCTTTGATACTGCTGAACTGCATTCTCTTTAACCGCTCTATGGTAATTCAAATAAGAAAGTGTATCTACCGCTTCAGGATATATTTCCCAAATATTTTTGCCCAATACGTCTTCACGCTTTTTCCCGAGGAGGATTTCTGCCTTACTATTCCAATAAGTAAAATTCCAGTTTTTATCTATCGCGTAAAAGCCATCACCTATACTTTCAAGAATGATATTTTTTTCTTCATACACTTTTAAAACCTCTGCTTCAGCTTTTTTTCTTGCATCAATATCCTGGAAACTTCCATATATCCGGATACATTTTCCATTTATGAATTCTCCTTCACCGATTGTACGCACCCATTTGGGATTTCCTTTAAAAGTGAGGATCTCCAATTCCTCATCCCACGAAGTACCATTTTCAATACATTCCTTTACCTTTTGGTTAATTATTTCTTTGTGACTTCCTTCTTTAAAATAACTTATTCCGATATCTAACTGCGGAACAAAATCTTTATCTACTTCACGTATCTCCTTTGTAATGTCTGACCAAAAAACAGTTCCCTTATCTACATCAATTTCCCAGCTTCCAATTGCTGCAAGCCTGTTAGTTTTATCCAGCAGTTCTTCCAGTGCTTTTTTCTCTGTTATGTCAGATGAAATTCCCATTATCCCTGTTAGTTTACCATGCTGATCATAAATAGGAGAATCCGTAACTAATGCAGGGAAATTTGTTCCGTCCTTTTTTTGTGATCTAAATTCTCCTGACCACGTATTCCCCTTCTTGAGTTCTTCCATTATTTGGGTAGCTTGTTCAATGGTGGCTTCTGAAGGTATCAGATCAATTATATTTTTACCTATGGCTTCTTCTTTGGTCCAGCCATAAATATCCTCTGCCGCTTTATTCCAATAATTTATAATACCATTTATATCCAGAGCAACCGCTGCCTGCCCGATAGTGTTTAATAAATTGGCTTTAAACACGTTTTCTGCTTCTGCTTTTTTGCTGTCAGTAATGTCTTCAACACTCGACCAAATAAATTTTTCACCACTTCTTTCAATAATATTTCCAGACAATCTTACTGGCACAAGATGCCCCTCCTTATGAATATATTCCTTTTCATAATTGATAAATTTGCCTGTGTCCATAAGCTCTTCCAAAACTTTATTTTCCTGGTCATGATATTTTTCAGGAGTTATTTCCCAATAACTCAGCTTCAGCGTTTCTTCAATCGTACGGCCAATAATTTTTGCATAAGCCTCATTTACATCTGCAAGTGTACCGTCCATACGTGCAAGCGCCAGGCCTATTACGGTTTTTTCAAAAAGATTCCGACTGTGCTTTTCACTCTGAATTAATTTTTCTTCTGCATTTTTTCGCTCAGTAACATCCCTGAAATTGGCGACAATTGCATTAATGCCTTCTGTTTCAAGAAAATTTGTTACTGTGCCTTCTACCCAAATATAGCTTCCGTCTTTTTTTCTTTCCCGTATCAATGGACATTCCATGGGCACTCCCGGATGCATCATTATTTTCCCCACAAACTCCTGCAATATTACGGCATCGCCCGGGTGAACAATATCGGTTATATTTAAGTTTAACCATTCCTCATTGGTATACCCGAATTTTTTTGCTACAGCAGGGCTAGCATAAATTGTTTCGCCGGTAGGGGCAAGTATGGTGATCATATCGTCACTGCTCTCGATCACTCCTTTGAAAAACTTTTCGCTTTTTTCTATTACTTTTCGTGATAATATTTGTTCTGTGATGTCATTTGCAAAAAAGAAAATACCTTCTATATTTCCTTCATCATTTCTATAAGCCTGGTAAATAAAATTTAAATAGGCATCCGTCAGCTCTCCGTCTCCTTCTTTGTCAAGCTTAACTAATATTTCTGTGCCGGTATAAGGTTTCCCGGTTATGTAAACATTGTCTAATAAGTCAATAAACCCTTGTTCAACTACTTCGGGAAGTACTTCGGCTACCGTTTTTCCTGTCACATCTTTTTTGCCAATCAATTGTAAATAAAGCGGGTTAGCCATTTCAAAAACGTGATCAGCACCCTTTAACATACCAATGGCTGACGGCGCTTTTAAAAACATCTCAAAAAACTGATTTCTTTCATTTTCTAAGGCTTTCTCCAGTTTTTTCTTTTCAGTTATATCCTCTACGCTTGACCAAATAAATTTTTCTCCCTCTTTTTCAATAATGTTTCCAGATAATCTAACAGGCACTAAGTAACCCTTTTTATGAATATACTCCTTTTCGTAATTCATAAATTTGCCAGTATTGCCGAGTTCTTTCAAAATTTCGTTCTCTTGCTCAAGATATTTCCCAGGGGTTATTTCCAAATAAGTCAACTTCTTAGTTTCCTTGATGGTGCGGCCAATAATTTTTGCATACGCTTCATTTACGTCAACAAGCGTTCCATCCATTCGTGCAAGTGCTAAACCTATTATGGATTGATCAAAAAGATCGCGACTTTGTTTTTCGCTTTGAATTAATTTTTCTTCTGCCATTTTTCGTGCCGTAATATCCTGATGCGATATCATAACCTTAGAATCGTCTTCGTGAAAATTCACTACAGAAAGACTGAACCATCTATGGTCTGTTAAAGAATGGCAGGGATATTCGAGTTCAAAGTTTTTTATTTCTTTATTAAATACTGACTGGATGCCCTGTAATGTTTGCCGAGCTATACCATCTCCAAAACCCAGTGCTCTTTGGCAAACTTCAATATAGCTGCTTCCCATAGAACCCTCCCCCGATGAGTCAATCCAATTGGATTTTGTTAAATCGTCCCATGCCTTGTTAACTGCTATAATATTTCCCTTATCATCTATAACGGCAATGCACGAACTAATTGAAGCAAGTATACCTTCATTAAATTGCTCACTTTCTATTAAAAGTTTTTGTGTATGTTTTTTTTCACTTATATCCCGAACTACCATCGAAGTTCTTTGTTCACCAGCAGCATTTTTATAAACTACTGAAGTCAGCTCACCTGGAAACCTGTCTCCATTTCCACGAATTAGTGTAATCTCAGCTTTTACCTTACCTGTACGCTGGCATTCTTCAATAGCTGCTGCCATACGAGGGTCTGTAATATCCGCTAATCCAAATCTACCTGCTTTACAAATTTCTTCCTCGCTCATTTTAAATATTGTACAGGCAGCAGAATTTGCACTTAGAACACGCCCACCAGCTTCTGTAAGAATTAAACCATCCGTACTGTTTTCAAAAAATGAATGATATTTCTCTTCGCTGTCTTTTAGGATTTGTTCTGCCTGTTTTCTTTCAGTAATATCATAGACTATCTTAGCTGCTCCAATAACTTTTCCGTTGTTATCATTAATCGGGGAGATAGTAAGCGAAACATCCACTCTTGTCCCATTTTTTTTTAGCCTAACGGTTTCAAAATGCTGTACAAATTCTCCTCTTTTTATGCTTTCCATAAATTCCGATTCTTCCTTCAAACGGTCTGTTGGAATAATTATAGAGATTTTTTTGCCGATGGCTTCTGCTGCTGAATAACCAAAAAGCTTTTCGGCGCTTATGTTCCAACTGGTAATTATTCCATCCAATGTTTTGCTAATGATGCCATCAGCAGAAGCATTAACGATAGCAGCAAGATGCGCATGTTGATAAATCATGTGTGTACGTCCTTTTTCCCGGCTGAATTTTTCCAGCGCATTATGTATAGCGGCTGGCAAGCGATTGAGCCTGTCTTTCAGTATATAATCATCCGCTCCTCTTGTAATCATATCTGCTGCA
>JBDTLZ010000145.1:0-5897 GCA_039934515.1 Ginsengibacter sp. | reverse complement strand
AGGTAATACAATCCCCCCACCTGTGAATTACCTACACCATTATAATAATACTGGTTCAAAAGATTGTTGGCACCTAATTTAAGGATCGATTTTGTTTTGGGCAACTTAAGGCTTATCTGCGCATCAAGGGTTTGGATTTC
Organism: Ginsengibacter sp.; assembly: GCA_039934515.1. Classification (GTDB taxonomy): domain Bacteria; phylum Bacteroidota; class Bacteroidia; order Chitinophagales; family Chitinophagaceae; genus Ginsengibacter. Next base: position 5,757 of record JBDTLZ010000145.1, on the reverse strand, counting down.
CGGTAGTTCGCCATTAGCCAGGTCACCTTCGAAATAGAATTTATCCTGCCACCTGTACGCCACGTTAAATCCAAGGCGTTTGTCTTTGCCAAAACCGGTATTACCAAATGAAACATTCACTTTATATTTCGGAGAGTTGAAAGAAGCAACAAAATTTTTGGGCACATCTTCCAGGTTATCAGAGGCTGCGTTGACACTTATTGTGAAATTTGCCGGAAGCCGGTAATCTAAACCAATTCCAAATCCGTAGGTCTTTATTTTTACCGGTGAATTGACTGGTATTGAATATATCTGGCCTTTAGAAGTATCAGCTTGTGTTATCGGATCCCCATTCCTGTTTTGGACTACCCTTACGCGACCGAGAAAGTCTGTGAATAAACCATAATACCCATAGATATCTATGAGCAATTTAGAATCCATTATCAACCCTTTATAGCCCAGTTCAAAAGAAGAAAGTGATTCCGGCTTGAAATTACCAGGGGATACTTTTATTTTAATATTTTGCCTCAGGGAATCGAGATCATATACCGGATTACCGTCGAAATTATGAATCTTATTGAACTCTTTATTGCCACCAATTAATTTGTAGTCATTAAGATCAAGATTGATCCATTGCATTTGAGTAGAAGGAAAACGGTAAGCAGTTTGGTAAGACAACCGGATGTTGTTATTTTCAGCAACAGTAAATACAGCCGTGACCCTTGGAGTAAAACGGCCCTTGAAATTTTCATTTTTATCATACCTCACAGATGCGGTTAATTTCAGCAGCTTTGATAGTTCACGGGAAGCTTGCGCAAATGCACCAAATTCATTAATGCCTATGGGACTGCCTGGTTTATCAGCAAACAAGGTACCTTCAGAATTCAATACATATTTCCGGAGATTGCTGCCAATGAGAATGTCTGCAACTGATTTGGTATACTCAGAAAAATTATAATTTGCTTCGACACTATACAGATCACTCCTGTCTAATAACGCACCACCAGTGGGAACAGGAAGTTTTTGAATTTTATTATAGAGCGTGTTAAAAGCAGTAGTTCCAATTACAGGCCTTCCCACATCGGCGACGGCTCTCGCAGCAGTATGTGCTTCCTGGTCAGACAAGCCTTTGAGCTTAGCACCGATATAAGCCTGTCCATATTGAATATACCAGTCTGTAGGTTGTGGGGTTGGCACATTATTAGTAAATGATATAGATGGTTTCCAGGCCTCATTAAAGTTTTGCGTCGTTGCTGAAAGGTTATAGGTATCGCCCGCATTTTCCTGGGTGGTATATGCGCGGAACATCCAGTTTTTACTGTTCAGCTCAAATTTGTATTGCCCCATTTTAAAATTCTTGATAGAATATCTTGACGCGCCGGTATACACTGTATTACCTGTACCCCAATACCCCGCTAATACAGCTTCTGTATTGTCGGATATTTTATAATGAAAAGAGCCGCCCAATTTAAAATTGATGGTATTGGGATTCAGTAACTCCTGTTCGGTATAACCGGTACGGGATACATTTATGGCATTCTTTGTAAGGGTGCTTATAAATGGCGCGAGGAAAGGCGCCTGGGTTCCTATTCCCTGCAATACAGGCGCGAGGTCTACTGAAGTTTCATCACCGTAAACGTTTACTCCATCGTAATTTGGATCAGTGACACGGTTACCGGCTTTCAATACGCTGCCTGCGCGGTCATAATCCCTGTAATCCGTACCAATCCAATCTTTTGCCTGTACAAGTTCTGTGGTGATCTTAAAAGCAAACTTTTCTGAGATCTTTGTTGCCCATCTTAGGCTCCAGTTGTAATAAGGCGAAACCGGCCTTTCTTTTTTATCGACATGAAGCATGCCTTGTTTAATAATAAAAGAAAGTCCCTGGTATTTAAATGGATTTTTGCTTGTCATCAACAAGGTACCGTTCATGCCACCCGGGCCATATAATGCAGAAGAAGCACCCGACAATAACTCAATGTTGTCGACGTCCAATTCATTCAGGCCTATGATTGCTCCAACCGAAAAGTTCAGTCCTGGTGCCTGGTTATCCATACCGTCAACAAGCTGGTTAAACCGCACGTTACCACTGCCTCCAAAACCACGGGTTGTAGGTGTTTTAAATGTCAATGAAGAAGTGGTGATGTCTACACCTTTCAGCGTGGCAATGATATCATAAAAATTTGCCGCCGGGGCACTCCTGATGTTTGCTGCACTTACTCTTTCGATGGAAACAGGCGATTCCAGTATCCTTTCGGGAACACGGGATGCAGCGACAACAATTTCCTGCCCGAGTGTGCTGGTTGGCTTAAAAGCAATGTCAAGTATTTCATTTGCTGAGGTTACAGTGATTTCCTGTAGTTCATAGCCAATTGAAGAAAAGATAAGGGTAGCGGGTACGCTTTTAGCAATAATAGTAAAATTGCCTTTATCATCTGTAAAAGTGCCGGTTCCAGTACCTTTAATGGTAACAGAAACAGCGGAGGCATTTTCCTGTGTACTGCTGTTTCTTACATTACCGCTGATGGTTACATTTTGCGTAAAGGCCGAAACGGTAAGTAGATTGGCCAATAGGACAGTAACCAAATAGCTTGTAACTTTTCTCATATCTGGTAGTTTAGATTTTAAATGATATAGCAAAATAAGGATTGTTCCTTTGTATTTGAAATTTTATTTTAAACTCCTTTTTGAAATCTTATCGCAATAAAAAAACAAAATTCGAATGTTGATACTACTTTAGCGTATGGCACAATATCAATTTCCTGATCAATCCGGTTTTTATAAAGGGAAAGTCCGTGATGTTTATACGATTTCCAAAGAATATCTTGTGATGATCGCGAGCGATCGTATTTCAGCATTTGATGTTGTTTTGCCCCACCCTATTCCGTTCAAAGGACAGGTTTTAAACCAGGTTGCCGCATATATGCTCAGGGATTCTGTCGATATTTGCCCAAATTGGTTGTTGGATGTTCCGGCTCCAAATGTGAGTATCGGCAGGAAATGCGCTCCTTTTAAAGTAGAAATGGTTGTAAGAGGCAATCTCACGGGGCATGCATGGCGCACCTATTCGCAAGGAAGTAGAACATTGTGCGGTATCAAATTACCGGATGGCCTTCATGAAAATGATTATTTTCCACAACCTATAATTACACCTTCAACAAAAGCAGATGAGGGGCATGATGAAGATACCAGTAAAGAAGAAATTATAGGTAAACGAATTGCTTCCACTGAAGATTATGAAATACTTGAACAATATGCATTGCGGCTTTTTTCGAGGGGTAAGCAACTTGCTGCGAAACGGGAGCTGATCCTTGTGGATACAAAATATGAATTTGGAAAACTTGGAGATACCATTGTTTTAATCGATGAAATCCATACACCCGACAGCTCAAGATATTTTTACGCGGAAGGCTTTGAAGAGCGGCAATCGAAAGGGGAAAAACAAAAACAGCTCAGTAAGGAATTTGTGCGGGAATGGCTTATTGCCAATGATTTTATGGGTAAGGAGGGGCAACAGGTACCTGTAATGACCGATGAGTGGATTGCAACTATCCGTGACCGTTATATTGAATTGTATGAGAAACTTATAGGAGAAAAATTCAAGCCTGAAGTTTTAAGTGATACCGAAACAGCACAGCGGATAATCGCAAGCCTGCAAACGCTGAAATAAGCAGATATATTCCTGTTGCGATTATGGGAAATCGGGAAATAACCAATGCGGGAAGAAGAATTAACAGGAAAGAAGTATGCTAACTATTTACACCGGGTGTTCCGGATTTCACTATAAAGAATGGAAAGGTGTTTTTTATCCCCAGGGACTGGCACAATCAAAATGGTTCGGATTTTATTGCGAACATTTCAATACGATTGAATTAAACGTAACTTTTTATAAGTTTCCAACGGAAACATCTTTACAGAAATGGCACATCGCAAGCCCTGGAAATTTTAAGTTCTCTGTGAAAGCCCCTAAAGCCATTACTCATTTTAAAAAATTTAATGACTGTGAAAAAATGCTGGATGACTTTTATGGTAGTATCCGGCAAGGGCTAAAACATAAGTTAGGATGCGTATTGTTTCAAATGCCTCCCCAGCTTATTTATTCTGAAGAACTATTGGAAAAAATCATTGCTATCCTGCATCCGGAATTTAAAAATGTCCTTGAGTTTCGACACGTGAGTTGGTGGAAAACTGCGGTTTTTAGAAAGTTAAAAAAGCACAACATAATTTTTAGTGGGATAAGCTATCCAAAGCTTCCTGGTGGTTTGGTGAAAACCAATGACAATTTATATTACCGCTTGCATGGTGTTCCTGTGTTGTATAAATCTTCTTACCCCGGTATTTTCCTGGAAGATCTTGTAAAAAAATTAAAGAAAGCAAAAGCTACAGAAGCGTGGATTTATTTTAATAACACCTGGGGAACTTCCGCTATTGAAAACGCGAAATTTTTGCAGGAAATAAAATAGGCATCTGAAGAAATGAAAATTCAATTTTGATGTTTAAATTCCGTTCGTACTATCAAAGAAACTGAAAGTTCTGTTTAAACGGTTTAAGGGATCGATATTTTACAATTTCAAATTTTTCATCCGCAGCCGCGATTTATTAAATATCATAACGCCTTTCATTACACCTTTGCGCATTTTTTTTTGTTCTTCTCCAGGTAAATTATAAGTTGCCTGGCACTCCACCGAGCAGCAACCATCAAATTTTTCAGCACAGTCGTTACACTGTATAAAAAGCAAATGACAGCCTTCATTGGCACAATTCGTATGCGTATCGGCGACGTTTCCACATTGATGGCAACGGCTTATTACCTCATTTCCAACCATCTCTCCCAACCTGCCATCAAAGACAAAGTTCTTCCCTTTGAATTTATTGGGAAGATCCTGTTCTTTCACTGTATTTGCATAATTAATTATGCCGCCTTCGAGGTGGAAAACGTTTTTGAATCCATTATGCAGCATCCATGCGCTTGCTTTTTCACAACGTATCCCACCGGTACAATACATGATAATATTTTTATCCTTGTCTTCTTCAAGCATGCTGACAGCCATGGGTAACTGCTCCCTGAAAGTTTCAGAAGGTATTTCAATCGCGTTTTCAAAATGACCTACTTCATATTCATAATGATTGCGCATATCCACCACAATAGTTTCAGGATCTGCGGTAAGGCTGTTGAAGGTTGCCGCGTCGACATATTTACCTTTTTCCCCCATATTGAACCGGGGATCGGTAATGCCATCTGCAACGATTTTTTCACGGACCTTAATTTTTAAAACCCAAAAGCTTTTACCGTCATCATCAACCGCAATATTCAGGCGCAGGTCATTTAAAAAAGAGATAGACAAAAGATGATCCTTAAATTTTTCCAGGTTGGGAACCGGCACGCTTAGTTGCGCATTAATTCCTTCGTGGGCTACATAAATGCGCCCATAGACTTTAAGCTCATTAAAATTTTTGTAAAGTTCATCACGAAAAACCCGGGGATGCTCAATAAAAGCATACCGGTAAAATGATAAAGTTATCCGTGGATCCTCTTCAAGAAAGAGGCGCTCTTTCAGCTCTTTTTGTGAAACACGGTTGTGTAATAATGCCACTTCTAAAGTTTTACTGCGAAGATAGCCACTTCGATAGTCTTAAAAAAGCAGGTACGGCTTTTGTTCACCTGCATGTAAGCTATTTTAACAAGATATCTCAAAACGAACCAATATGAAAAGGGTGCAATTCAAATTGTCGCAAGACTCAAATCATTAAATTTATCCAATAGCTAATAACGCTCAA